>CAYNUX010000073.1:0-12589 GCA_964400115.1 uncultured Cytophagia bacterium | reverse complement strand
AGGTTCGCTTGGTTTTGATCCAGGATGTATAAAGTATATCATGCACAAGAGTGCTTTTACCCGATCCGGATACTCCTGTAACCACGCACAAGGTGTCGAGCGGTATGCGGATGTCTATATTTTTTAAATTGTGCTCGCATGCCCCTTTGATCTCAATACAGTTCTCTTTTTTAAATGGCCGACGTATGTCCGGAATTGCTATTTTTTTATCCTTGCGCAAAAACGCAGCAGTCAAGCTGACTCCATTTTCGGGCAGATCCTGCATCGTTCCCTGAAAAACGATTTCTCCTCCATGCTCGCCGGCACCGGGCCCTAAATCTATAATCTGATCTGCCTGCTCGATCACATCTCTGTCATGTTCCACCACCACCACGGTGTTGCCAATATCTCGTAAAGATTTAAGAATATCCAGTAATCTCTTTGTGTCGCGCGGATGGAGCCCGATGGTGGGTTCATCGAGAATATAGAGCGAGCCAACCAATTGTGAGCCGAGCGCCGAAGCCAGGTTGATTCGTTGAAACTCTCCACCCGAAAGCGTCGAGGTACGACGGCCCAGCGTGAGATAACCCAGACCGATGGTATTCAGGTAAGAGAGGCGGGTTCGTAGTTCTTTTAGCAGCTGACCGGCAATATCCTTTTCAAATTCGGATAGGGAAAGTGTGCCCAAAAAAGTTTCGATTTCCTGAATGCTCAAACTGTGCACGTCGGCAAGTGTTTTTCCCCCTATAAATACATAAAGCACATCTTGCCGTAATCTCGACCCCTTGCAATCCGGGCACTGTATGTATCCCCGGTATCTGCTCAGCAGCACTCTGGCGCTAATCTTGTACCGCTTTGATTCGAGCCAACGAAAAAAGGCGTGCACACCCGGATAGTCTGAAAAACCCTCCCATATCATCTTTTTAGACTTTGATGATAGATTTTTGTACGGTATATTGATGTCAATCCCTTTTTTGGGGCCTTTTCTTAACAAAAGTTGCAAAAGGTCGCGATGCGTTGGCGTTATCCAGGGCAAAATAGCGCCCTCTGCCAGACTTTTTGTCGGATCGGGAATGACCCGATCAGGATCGATATGAATTATATCCCCAAATCCCTTGCAGGTAGGGCATGCTCCGAATGGATTGTTAAACGTAAAAAGCCTTGGCTCTGGTTCAATAAAAGTTCTTGAGCAATGAGGGCATTCAAAATGTTGAGAAAATGAAACTTTATCAGAGCCATCCAGATAGAGATTTAAATGTCCGTGACCGTGCCATAGCCCGAGCTCCACAGAGTCACTCACTCTTTCTGCGATTTCGGGTTTCACTACAAGACGGTCTACCACGATGTCTAGATCTCCCCGGAGAGTATCCGGATCAAGATGATCGAGGTCTATTGTCGTGTTATTGAGATAGAGCCGATAAAATCCGTTCTCCTTTAGATTTTGGATGTCTTTTGGATTTTGGAGAACAGATGGAAAAGTGAGGACAATTTTGGTTTTTTCTTTGTGACTGAGAATGAAATCGACAATATCGGTTACAGAATCCTTTTTGACAGGTTTCTTGCATTCGGGACAAACCGTCGTACCGATGCGGCTGAAGAGCAGCCTCAAATAGTCCTGAATTTCCGTCGCTGTACCTACGGTGGAACGCGATGTTCGGGTAGGATTTTTTTGTTCGATAGCCACGGCTGGTGCAATGCCCCTGATTTCATCCACATCGGGTCTGTCCATGCGTTCCAGAAATTGCCTCGCATAACTGGAAAGAGATTCAACATATCGCCTTTGACCTTCCGCATACAGTGTATCAAAGGCCAGGCTGGATTTGCCAGATCCGGAAACTCCTGTGATCACAGTCAATTGATTTCGGTTTAAATCGAGAGAGATGTTTTTTAAATTATTCGTTCTGGCGTTTATGATCTCTATGGGTTTTTTTTGCGAGTTGAGCATATTTTCCTTGTAGAGTGAATATATTCAGCAAATGAACGGTTGAAAAGAGATAAGGTTCCTTTAGGGGAACAGAGGAATAGATGAGGTTATTCTTGGAAATTACGGTTAACTGTGAGGAGAAACGATATTGGCTCTTTGCATCATGTCGAAAATTACCATGGCCAGGATTCCTCCGATCATTGCAGTTACGAATTGGGGCATGGCCATGGCTGCAATGATAGGTTGCGGAAATGTTCTTCCCAGTAAAAGAGGTACCAGAATTAAAACAGAAATATATAAAAACAAGAATTTCAATAGTGCTCCAAAAACAAGACCCAGCCAAAAAGATATGGAGCGGATAGGACGAAAGCCATTTTTTGTAAACATGCGAATCAGGCCGAAGGTAAAGACCAGTATCGCATTGGCCAACATGATAAAGGGGACCATTGGCAATAAAATTGCGGGTAATTGACCTCGCAGTACTGCCACAAGGGGTGTTATCACCCCCAATATGGCACCGGATACCGGGCCCAATACCAGAGTGGTTAACAAGAGCATCATGTTTATGAGAGGACCTGTAAAAGGTTGTGGCAGACCCAACATTTCTATGGCAACAGTCAACGATGTCAACAATACCAGTCGTGTTCCAAGCTGTGTTCTTGTCATAAGAAATCCAAAATTTTTTCAGTTTAAAAAAAAACAAGGTGAAAAACAAATATAATCTTGATAAATTGATTATAAAAATTATATTTATATAGGCAGCGGCAGAGAGGCATCTGGTGTCAGGCAACAAAGTGTATACTCTGCCAGAATCCAAGCAGAGGATCAGAATTATGGCCGATAAACAAAAAATTAAAGCCGTTATGCAGCAACATGAATCCCGGTTGTTTAGCAAGGCAAATGTGCGGGGTATGGGAATCGGATTCAAAGAAGCTGCAGGTCAAAGATCAGACCAGTTGGCTCTGATGATATTGGTCCAGAACAAAGTGCCAACAAGCGCTCTATCAGCCCAGGATGTCGTTCCAAAAGAAATTGATGGAGTTTTAACAGATGTCGTTCAGGTAGGAAAGGTTGTTGCGCTGCAATCACCCACCGACAAGTTTCGTCCCGCACCAGGTGGGGTGAGCTGTGGTCACTATAGTATTACGGCAGGCACTCTGGGTGCAATTGTCAAAGATGCTACTTCCGGAGAGTATTTGATCCTTTCGAACAATCATGTGCTCGCAAACAGCAATGATGCAGAGATCGGTGATGCCATATTGCAGCCCGGCCCTCTGGATGGGGGGAAATTGGGCCGAGACGAGCTCGCGACGCTGGAACGGTTTGTCCGCATAAAATATAAAGATGAAGAAAGCGGGACCTGTTCCCTGGGACAAGCTATCCTCTCTTTTCTAAACAGTGCAGCCAAATTATGGGGGTCTGGAACCCGTTTTCAATCTATAGCTGCTGATTCGATCAATCTCGTGGATGCAGCCGTTGCAAAACCATTGTCTCAGGATCTCGTTGTCCCTGAAATTCGGGGTATTGGCCCGGTCGAAGGAACTCTTGAGCCTCAAGTGGGTATGAAAGTAAAAAAGTCAGGGAGGACAACCGATTTTACAACTGGTACGATCACCATGGTCGATACGACCATTGAAGTCGGCTATGGAGGGGGGCGTGTTGCCAAATTCGAGCATCAACTTTTAACCACGGATATGTCAGATCCCGGAGATTCCGGTTCTTTGATCCAAAGTGAGGATAATATGGCCGTGGGATTGCTTTTTGCAGGTTCGGATACCGTTACGGTTATGTCTCCTATTGCTACTGTATTGCAGCAGCTCAACATCACATTTTAGACAATCGACGCGCTCAAGGCATTTCAAATGATTTCGACATCATGGAAAGAAAAGTCTGCTGAATAAAGATTGTGTTCTGCATGTGATTAGGCTGTTTTTTGGGGCACAAGACTTTAAAGTTAGCTGAAGGCTCTTGCCGGATTACCTGTGTGCTTGGTTTTAAGCCTTCAGCTATGCTCCATCTTGCTATCTGGATTCGCCAGAGCTCCTCCCGCTTTCAATTCTATCCTGACAGGAACGCAAAAAAGATATCAAGCACAACCGATATTAGGGTTAAAAGAACATATTCGTCGTTGAGTAAAATATTTCAGGGTCTGAAAAATGCAAAATACGACC
This sequence comes from uncultured Cytophagia bacterium, assembly GCA_964400115.1. GTDB lineage: Bacteria > Zhuqueibacterota > Zhuqueibacteria > Residuimicrobiales > Oceaniaggregativiventaceae > Oceaniaggregativivens. Next base: position 8,515 of record CAYNUX010000073.1, on the reverse strand, counting down.
CGAATCAGTCGTTCAGAGTGTTTGGGCATTTTTTGTAGGAATTTTGGCAGGTGTATGGTTTTCCGGTTGGTCAGTTCACCCGGTTAAAGACAAAAGGAATGTTTACTGTAATAGAGCCTTGCGGAATCGATTCAAAAGATAGACGTCTGATAATATTCATCAGATCCCGAATAAAATTATTATTGACCAGCGTGGATTCAACCACTTTAATATTTGAGACACTACCATCAGCAGCAATGGTGACATCAAAGCTCACTTTACCCCTGAGATCAGGGTTTTGTCGAAGATATTTATTATAGGTATACATGACTCGGCCTTGCTGACTGTTAATAATGGACATTACAGATTCCGCTGATCGCCGTCCCACAGCCTCTTGTGACCCTGTGATCTTTCCAGGCGTCTCGATATTGACTTTTCCTTTTTTCTCCATGCCCACGCTTTCCACCTGCTGGACATCGGATAGCAAATCATCGATACCGCCATCCATACCAATATTCATCAGATCATCGATCCCGTCTCCACTGGCCTGTCCGTCACCGCTTCCCGATCCGCTGCCTCTTCCATATCCACTTCCTTTTTTTAGAGGTTTTAGGCCAATCAATTCATCGAGTTCTTGAACCAGTCCCTGATCTACGAGAAAATCTGCAGCCGAATTTCCCGGGGATTCTCCACTGCCACCGATGAGGGCCAGAAGCCCTTGCGAGGCAGCGGTATTATCGGTGTTTCCACCTCCGGCTCCACCGCGCCGTTCACGACGCTCATTGTTTTGCTCTTGCGTGGTTTCTGATTGATCCTCTGTTTTTTCAGCGACACCTGCTGCGGTACTGGCAATTTCGCTCTCTTTTGGCTCGACGGGTTTTTGTACCACGAATTTTGCAAATCTCTGTGGAACTTGATCGATCTGTGGTGCTTGTTCGGGCGCAAGTTCGATGCCACTAATGGTAAATCCAAACCAAAATTCCAATGCCAAAAAGGCCAAAAATATTGACTTGAAAGCCAGATCCCGGGTTAATGATCTGCCTGTCGCTTTGATCCAGGAATAACTGGGTTCATCCACAACAGGTGAGCTGACACCATCGTACCGGAATCCGATACCCACATCACCAATGCGGATAACTCCTGAACGTCCTCTGGGAATTTTTAAGGTATATGACCCGTTCTTGTGCGGGATGATTTCATGCTGAATGAGATCTTGAAATTTTAGACAAGAGTCTCCGTAGCGTATCTCACCTGTCATACCTTTATGGAGGTAGAGTGTGCAAGTATTCGAATCACACTGAATAATGGGCATCGATTTGGGATATTGGTCACCATACAAAACGATATCATTATTCGGATTTTTTCCGACCCTCAAAGTCTCTCGCTTTTGCAGAGTCCGTTCAACAACCCGTTGGCCTTGTTTGATCTTGACAGCGACAAGAGAATGTTTCAATTTCTGGGCCATTTATTGAATCAACTTTCTTTAGGTTCCGATAAACCGACTATTCTTTAAGTACCGTCAACAATAAATCATTATAACCGACTTGACCACATGTGACCATTATCCGTTTGATCAGATCAAAGGTAATATCCTGATCCGCCTGAATAGCGATATTGCCCCGAAATCCCCGCATTTGCAAGGAAATGGAACCAATTCCTTCAGTGATACTCTTTAATCTGTTTAACTCTTCCTGCAAGTCTGGAATGACAACGGCATCATTACTCATCGTGTCTTCGATTTTAACGACAGGTCTGCCATCCAGCAATATCCATTCCAGGGTAACAGAGATTACCGAAGTTGTCTGTGGAGGTTGCTGGGATGTCGATTCCGGCAGCCTCAGGTCTTTTGTGATGGTGACGATTTGTCCTTCTGCGCTATAGCTTTTGAGCAAAAAGACCAATAGAATGGTAAACATGTCGATCATTGAGGTCAGGCGCAGCTTAAAAGTGCCCCGCTTACGACGTCTTGATCGTTGTATGACAAAAGATTTCTTGTTTATCATTTAGAGATCCACGTTATCCACTGATAGAGACATTTGGAAATCCTGCTTCACGGCAACGATCCATTACCGTGATAATGGTCTCGTATTTAATCATATCTCCCGGAGCGATAAAGATATCCTCTGATTCGGGATATCTTGTTTTTGCTTTGGAAAGCTGCTCTGTCAACCCTTGCCAGTCAAAACCACCCTCACTTTTTCTGGGCAAAGGGGGGAAATTCAAATCCGGACTTTTAAATTCAAATCCGCTTTCTTTTATAAATAAAAAATTGAGAACCACGCTCTTATTGGGTTGATCTTGCTGAACGCTCGCATCTGCTTTATTTAAATTTGGCAGCGATAGCTCCAAAACCGCGATTTGCACAAAAACCGCAGTGAGCAGGAGAAATGGGATGAGAATCAAAAAGATATTCATGACAGCGGTCAAGTCCACATCCGCATCATCATGCTCGCGACGTCTTTCGACTGCTTTTTTGAGATTCATGCGTTTCCTTTAACGTACCATATGTTTATAGAGACGCGCTACATTCTCATTGATCTCATCAACAATTTCACTTGTTTTCTCACTGAGATATGTATAGCCGATAAGACAAGGAATAGCGGTGATAATTCCAAATGCAGTAGTATTCATTGCAAGAGAAATACCAGCGGACAAAAGTGTTGCCTTGTCCGCAGCGTCGGCATGAGCCACCGCCGCAAAAGAATTTATCAGACCGAGAATTGTTCCCAGTAGTCCCAGTAATGTAGCGACATTGGCGATCATATTTAAATAATTTGTCCGTCTTTCGATTTTCGGAATTTCAACAGTGGCAGCCAATTCCATGGCATTTTGGATATCATCCGGCGAGCTATTGACTTGTTCCAAACCTGCTTTTGCAATTCGAGGTAATGCTGCTGAAGAGACATTGCAATATTCAATCGCTCGATTGATATTGCCGCTTTTAATTAGCTCGATTACACGATTGACAAAGGTTTCGGTATCTATACGATTCTTGAACTGAATGTAAATAACACGCTCAACAATGATCGCCAAACCGAGAATGAGGGCGAATAGGATGACATACATTACGGGTCCACCCGTGGAAAAAAAGCGGATAATGCTTTCCAAGTTTACCTCCTTAACAAAACAATGACATGGACAAAAGCCAAAAAACAAACTCTTGCCCGGCTACTGGTTGCTATAATGTGATTCTACCAGGGAATATAGTCGTTACGATTGGAAGGCTCTTCAGAAGGAGAGCTGATAAATCTCCCTCTCTTTTCCACTGGTCGAAATATTTCCCTAAAAAAAGATCTCTCAATACGAATGTCGTCAATTTCAGGGTTTTGCCCGGGAATAATAAACACAGCTTGAGGTTTTTCCAGCCGGCCCGTGACTGTTATCTTGTCTAAAAAGAGTTTTATCGCACCGTCATCCACACGAGGTTCGGTCTGTGGTGCTGTTTCTTTGGTTTTTTGATCTGACTGTGTTTCTTTTGTTTGTTCCTGAGCGTCTAGTGTGGTGAAATATACAAGCAAAAGGGAAAAAAAGCAGAAAAAAAAGGTTTTCATGATCCTGATCCTTGCACGTTTTCTTTGACAGGTACCGTTTCCAGATTAGCATTAGCCAGTTCTTTTTCCAGGACGTCGATGCGTTCCCTGCTTTGCGCCACCCAAGTATTTTCAATTTGGTTTATTTCTGCGTGTTCGACTATTCTTTGATATGTTTTAATGGCACTTTTTTTATACGGCTTTGTGCTTTCTGCAAGATTCCGACTATATGCATCGATCTGTTCGGGACTTAAACCGGAAGGAATCGGAGAATCCATAAAGGCTCGAACAAGTTCTTCAAATGCCATTCCGATCTTGTACGATGCAGCGGTGCTCCAGTCTGCGACTTGGAATTCCAGAGCTTTTTTATAGGTGTTCAATACTTGAGCAAGCAAATCGCGTTTTCTTTTCAAATTTTCCTTAATGGGAGGGAGCAGTTCAATATTGGCAAAGTCTCGATAATAAATCTCTCCCAACATGAATCGGGCCTGTGCTGCAAAATAGTTATCTATAAATTTCCCTTTGCTGCTCTCATAATGAAAAGTGTCGAGTGTCTTTTGGAAATCTTTTTCAGCCTGTGAAAAATCACCTGATTTATAGGCCATTTCTCCACTTTTATAGAGGCATTCTATAACTTCTTGAACATTCTCTGGAAACCGATTGGCATACTTTACGTAATTCTTTTTGGCCGCAAGCCAATCCTCCATATTTTCGTAGCACATGGCAGCATTTTTTAGGGCTTGTGGAGCATGCTTGGAACCAGGATAGTTTTCATTGAGTCGCAAATAATCCAAAGCAGCCAACGCCCATTCGCTGTTCTGCTCGCGAAATCCCGCAGCGCTATAAAGCGCTTCATCTGCCAATTCTGCATTGGGAAAATCCTGAGCAAGCTTTTCAAGAGCCAGAGCAGCTTGAGTGATTTGCCCCGATTTCTGAAATTGAGCGGCAGCAGCATAGAGAGCGCGCTCTTGAAATTGAGGGTCCGTGGAAGTGGTAACCACAGATTCTAATACATTTGCAGCGTCAGTAAAATTTCCTTGTTCACTCAGTTCCTCGGCAATTTTAAATCTGGCAGACGCAATCAATTTATTGGATTTTTCTACATAATCTGTGGAATCTTGAAAATCAGCGACAATTTCATTCAACCATTCTTCTGTTTGCTTATAGTAACCGGATTCATAAAGTGCTCTTCCGGCATTGAGCTTGGCGGCAAGATAATATCTTCCTTCAGATCCTATATCCACGACCTTTTTATAGACCCTGACCGATGGATAAAAAAGATCCAGCTCATGCAGTGTTTCGCCAAATTTCATCAATACCTGATCGTAATATTGACTGCCTTGAAAGTAGCGGGTGAAATCGTTGCAGGCCCTCAATAGTTCAATTTCCGATTCATGGGTCAGCTTGGCCGTAAGTACATCACCTGTACCGAGAAATTCTTCGATATAGACACTCGTGCTGTCCAGCTTGCGATCCGTGCCTAAAATTTGATAATAGCAGAGGATCCGGTTGTATGCGGCATCCTGGCGATATTGGGTTGTATCATATTTCACCACAACCTGATGATAGGTCTCAGCGGCTTCTTTGAATGCACCCTGCTCATATAATGATTCAGCCAACAGATAATTGATTTCCGCAGCATCGGAATGAAAGGGGAATTCTTTGAGATAGAGTCTATAATACTGTACAGCTTGCTGATAATCTTTGACCTGGTTGCTCTCCTGGCCTTTTGCCTGGTAAAACTTGCCCAGATAGCTCATGTAATGACGACTCAAACTATCTGCTTTTTCCGCATGTTCAGTGTCCCGGTATCCGTGTGCCCATTCGCTGGCTGGTCCGTATAGTTCGATCGCTTTGCGCCTGGCGTCATTGGCTTCCTTGATCCTGTCATCCAATTCATAGCTGTCAACAATCTTTTGATAGATTTGAGGCGCATTTTTATACATCGGATATATTTCAAGGATCGTCAGATTGGTTTGTATGGCTTCATCATAATAATTGCGATTTTGATATAATTCCGCCATCTGTTTCAGAATGGGAAGAGAATACATTTTATCTTTCTTTGGAAGCAAAAATTTAAACGCTTCTTGGGGACCCCCGTATTCTGTAAAGCAGTTGGCAATATATTGTATGGATTCTGTTTCGAGATCTGCTTTTGTTTTTCCGATCGTTTTTGAATCCATTTTTTCCAGATGCATCAGATCTTCCAACAAGTAGACAAAGGTACTGATGGCATTCGAATAATCGTTAACATTATAATATGACCAGCCTAACTTGTACAATGCAAGATCAAAGTAGGGATTATCCCATTTACCAAGCAACACACTAAAGTGTTTGATTGCATTATTGAAATCGCGTTTGTCAAAATAAAATTCACCAATTCTAAAATGAGATTCAAGATTAATAGAAGAGTTGGGAAAATTTATAATGATTTCATTAAAATAATCTTTTGCTTTTGCAAAATTTCCTTCTTGCAGGTGGGTCATCGCTAACTTGTACAATACTTTATCCTGAAATCGTACACTGGGATACTCTTTAAGAATGCGTTCACAATGACGCTGGGTTTCACTGAAATTGATTCGGGGCATGATGGGTTCCTGCGCACCTTTTCCCAGATCGAATTGGGCCAATTTTGTTTCATATTCTGCCATTTCGTTTTGGAATATCAGTTCAGCTTTGCGTTCATAGAGCTCTGCCAGTTGGAACAATATTGTTGAGCTAAAATCTCCATCAGGATAGTTGCTCAAAAGCGATTCATGCTCCTGTATCAGACGAGACAGTTTATCCAGATCCTGACCTGTTTCTTTGATGATCGCCTGAACCAGATCGCTTTCCTGGTTATAAGCGGTTGATATAAAAAATAACAGAAACAATAGAAAAAGTTTTTTCATATGCAGAGGCCATGATTTTATTCAGGCATCAGATGCTTTTATTGCACCTGAGCTTTGTTGTCTTTATCTTGTATTTCTTTAAGAAACTTGGCTCTGGTACGACCATATTCGGCATAAGCTCGCCAATCACGACGATCTTGCTTTACTTCGGTACGTCGTTTCATTTTATCGATCAGATACGACATTTTTTCAAATGTTTCGCGTTCTTCTCGGATTCGTTTTAGCAGACCAATGCGTGCTTCAGCAATGCGGTCTTGTTCCTGTTGAATGTGTTCCGGCATTGGTTGTTCGGACGATATCTCTAGCATGTCGAGTAATTTGGTTTCGAGCATTAATAGATCCAATTTAATGCGCTCCATTTTAATCGATTCTGCTTCCAGGGTTAAATTGATCTCATTTACCATATTGGGAATCACTTCCCGTCTGGGAAAGATGTTGATCAGGTTTTCATAAACCGATAAGGCCTCAGAATAAAGCCCCATTTTCAGATAACAACGACCGAGCAAAAAGAGCCCCTCTTCAGCCAATTCATCGGTCGGGTCATTGGCCACCAACTCTGTTAAGGGTAATGTGGCTTGTTTGAATCGTTCGAGTTTTATGGAAGCCCATCCTGCCGCTAAAAGTGCATCCTGATGACTGCTATGATCTGGAGAAACATCATTGAACTCGTTCAATGCTTGTTGGTAATATCCCAATTCGTAATAGATATAACCAAGAGTCAAATGGGTTTCATCGAGCACGCGCTTGCGGGCTGTGTTTGTGATAGATAATTTTCTGATCCGTCTGAATGACTCGATGGCCTGGCGGACATTTTTCAGTCTTAAATGATTGATTGCCAGTGTATAAAGTGCATATGGATAAAACGGACTGTTATCGCTGACTGCTGATAAAACAGTGACTGCCTGTGAATATTCATGCAAACGCTGATAACATAGACCGGCAATGTATCTGGAAGCATCGTGAATGTGTTCTGGCGGGTTGGTTCTGTCGACCACCTTGAAAAATTCTAAACTTTTTACATAATCGTGTTGATCATATTTTACTCGCTGCAATCCTAACAAAGCATTGGGAAGATAGGGACTGCGCACATAATTTTTTACCAGATGCCGATATAGCTTGTTGGCACCATCATTGAGCCCGATTTCATACAAGCAATCGGCCAGAATATAGGTCGCTTCATCGATACGGGAGTAGCGGGGATAAAAGTCCAATAGAACAATAAGATCCCGTGCCGCTTCCCAATATTTGCCATCTTTGAATCTCCGATCAGCCTGAACATAGAGTTTGTCCGAGGCCTTTTCAAGATCTCGTTCGGCATCAGAATAATCTGTTTGGGCAAAAACAGGCGCACTTGTGCCTGTAAAAATTAAAACTAGAAAAGATATTTTCAGAAATAGATTTTTCATTCAGGTAACCTGGATACAAAACTGGAGAGACCGGAAGATCGTTGTCATGAAACAGCCGGAAGAGGCAAAAACTATCTAATGCTATAAAATTGTCTGATCATTTGTTGGTGCTACCGGACTCCAGTCTGAACCTATAGAATTTACACCTTTAGTTTATTCGTTCGGATCCTTTTTCTCCTGAAGCTTGTCTCGCATTTCTTCCAGTTCTTTGGAAACCTTTTCCCTCTTTTTGCGGATAGCTTCCAGTTTGCGCAACTCTTCTTCTTTTTGTTGCTTGAGTGATTTTTCTTCAGGAGTCAAGACACGAAAGAGCGTATGTCGAATACTGAGACCCAGGATAATCTTCCAATCAGCATAGCGCTTTACAAATTCTGGATTTTTCGATTGCTCTTCACGAGGTGGTTTGGTGCTGAGCCCATAATCAAAGGCAATATCCACAACCATATCCCATGGCCCCACGAAACGCAATCCTTGTGTGAAACGCATCGAATTGTAGCTCATAGGTACGGTTTCGGTATTATTTATAAAGAGTTCCCCGGAAAGTTCGGAGTAAAGGATCGATGAGCGTATGGGAAATTTAAATCCAAATCCGCCGATAAGCTGATCTTTTTTTTCAGAAAAATATCTGTCGTACCAGGAATGATCCATATATCCCACATTGACTGAAAACTTTAAAGGCACAGCTGATGCCGTGTTTTTTAGGTCAAAA
>CAYNUX010000072.1:0-12600 GCA_964400115.1 uncultured Cytophagia bacterium | reverse complement strand
ATCAGACAGACTGCCATAATCGTCTTTTTCATAAATATTGTTCTGCAAATCGATCAGTTGTGTATAGCGCTTGCCCGATTCATATTCCCAGCGTAATGTCAAACCCCATTGCTCAGGAACGGGAATACCAAAGACCCTTAAATCCGCCCCTCTGGGCATATCAAAGTAGAGATCCGTAGATAACCGATAAGGACGGTCCCAGGAGAGTGCACTTTCTCGCAATGGTTTTTCAGATACTTTGCCGGCCGCGACCAAAAGATTGGTGTTGGGTGTTGAGCTTTTTCCTGTTGCGACAGCATAAGAAAAATCGATATTACCACTGAGGTATTTGGAGTAACGGCGCCGGAATCGAACTTCAACTCCTCTCGAACGTGCATAGTCCATGTTTACATACATCAAAAAACTGATATTTCCATAACGCGGACTAAACTTTCGTATCCGGGTAGAAGTCGGATAATCAAACATATCTTTGTAATAAGCCTTGACTTCTATGGTTTGATTGGCGTTGAATCGATGTTTGATACCCAGCTCATAAGCCACTGTTGTGGTCGGATTTAAATTTGGATTGCCAAACAACTGATAAGTGGCTTCTGAGGTGGATTTCAGCTTTGCATAAACGTACTGGCCCTTGGGTTTTTGAGAAAAATGGCCATAATGAAGATAGAGCAAATCATTATCGGTCACAGGATGTGAAATTCCCAATCGCGGACTGATATGCCCTTTACCCTGCATGCCAAAAAGCTCAAATGTGTCCTGCTGATATTTTTCACGAGCAGCATCTGTAATGATGATCGTTTCAGGATCCTGTATTGCATCATCCACATATTTTCCTGGAAACCAGTAATCGTAGCGCAATCCGATATTTACAATCATACCACTATAAGTGATACGATCCTGGAGATAAAACGACCCATCGTTGGGAGTTACGCGAAAGTAATCGTGATTACGGCCTAATCCGGTCTCACCAAACCATGGGGCATTGATATCAATGACTTGCATATCTGTGTATCGTGCTTCAAATCCGCCCTTGATCTGATGTTTATCATTGGGTTGAGACGTCATATCGAATTTAAAAGACCAGTTATCGCTATAATAGTCATACCAATTCTCCGCGTCACCATGGTCCCAAAATCCATCGCCAAACCGGGTCTGAATATTTCCTTGCGTATCAGGAATATAATTCACGGGTTCGAGATCCAGACGCTGGTTATACTCGCTCCAGTGTTTATCTTGTACTGCGGAATGTAAACTGGTGAAAAAGCGCGAAAAGCTGAGCTTATAAAACGTTCTTGAATTCAGAGTATGCACCCATTGAATACTGGACAAACTCGCTTCTTTCGTGAACGTATTATAGTTATCGAGCATCTTTTCATATTCATAAGGATATCCTCTGTTTCCGCTGATCAGAGGAATAAAATAGCCTTGATTGATATTCAGGGAGCGATCATAAGAATAGACCAGCTTTTGCCCGGGATTGAATTTCCATGACAATTTGCCAAGAATATGCCAATCATTTTCCAAGCGCTGGGCAAACCGATCATAGTTCGGCTCGCTCGGATAGAGTTTGTTTGCACCAGGTAAATAGCTATCAGAAATGCGTCCGTATCCACTGATAAAAAACGAAAATGCTCCGGGAAAACCAATTCCCAGCTTATCTTTGAGCAGACCCGTGAGTGGTTCAGGACCACCGACATTGAACTGAGCAACATCGGAATTAAAACCATCGATATCCATCAAATGATCCGATTTTAACATCAAACCACCGGCAAACTCTTCCTGACCCTCTTTGGTTTCAATGTCCACAATGCCGGACATGGCTTGTCCGTATTCGGCATTATAACCACCGGTAATAACTTTGAGTTCTTTGATTGCTGCCGCATTCACGTAAAGAGTGTTGGAATATCCAGAGAGTGGGTCTTTGATGGATTGGCCGTCAATGATATACATGCTTTCATCGGCCCGTCCACCTCGAATGTGGATTTTATTATCCTGAACGACAACACCAAGCTGCTCACTCACAAGATCGTTAACATTTTCCACCACTTTTTGATCAATCTCATCAGAAGACAGTCGTTGTTGTGAAGCCGTGATATCGGTTTCAAAAAGCGGACGCTCCCCGATGACCTGAACACTTTGGCCCAGTGCGAGTACCGTGCTTTCCAACTCGAATTTAATGTTAGCGGGCCGCCCCGGCAAGACCTTGACCCCGGTTTTTAATTGCACGGTATAACCGATCATGGACGCTTTGATATCATAATCACCGGGAGACAAGCCAGTGATTCTGAAATGGCCATTTTCATCTGTTGCTGCTCCCTTGTACGTCCCCGGAATAATAATATTCACGCCGGGCAAGGGATCGCCTGATTCGCTGTCTACAGCTTGTCCCTTGATGACTGTTGGTTGTGCCCACAGCAGAGAGGGCAGGATGATCAGCAAAAAATAAGGCACATAGGTAATCAATTTTTTTATCATTGGGCAAATTCTTTAAACAAAATGTATCTAAAGACCTCAACTAGGTTATTATTTCCGTCACAGTAATGCAGGGGTAATGAAAAATAGATGGATTCACCACTTCCCAGGCGATATCTTACCCCTACAGCAGGAGATCCTGTATATGGAACATTCGCTGTCGCTGTCGAATCATGCTGCATGCGATAAATCACTTCAGCACCAGATCCCGGCAAAAGTGCGGAAACGCGATTCCCTACGAGCTGGCCGAGATTGAGGTCCAGTGACGCGTCATCGTCCGAACCAAAACTCGCCAGCACATCCAGGCCTGGCAACAATCGCCCTCCAGGATTCAAACGGTAAACACTATCGATGCGCGTGAACGTCCAGGTTGTATCCGGGCGCTCTTCATTGCCATTTGTGATAAGGATCTTGCCGCCCTCTCGAACGAATCGGGTGATACTCAAGCCAGCCTCGGTGAGATTTGGTCGCCCGAGATGAGAAAACCAGATCACTTTGTCAAAATAGCCCAGATATGCCTGAATATCGATGGGAGAATAGGGCAACGAATTCTCAGGATTGATCGCAGGAACCCGATAAGCGCCAATTTCCCAAACCGAATAACCTTCCGGTCCCACCAATTGATCGAGTATATCTGTATAGACTCCTTGCACCTGATAGAGATTTTGGTCCTGGGCAAAATCGTTTACCAGTAAAACATCTCCCTGAGCGGGTTTCACCACCCACTTGTTCGGCGAATCATCATCGTTTGGATCCGGAAAAGAAAGGGTCGGGCTCTCTGCACCGGATACATCAACAGCTTTGACGAAAAAACGGTGCTCGCCTTTGCTCAGATCGGTCAGAGTAATCTGATCGGCCTCGCCTGGTAATTCCCTCCAATTCGTCGTATCATCCAAAGCATAGCGGATCGCGACAATGGTCTCGCGTCCATCCGGGTCGGATACATCCCACACAAAAGTGCGTGTAGGAAAAGTAAAGCTGGTAACATTGGGATTTCCGCGTACTCTGGGATTGCTACCCAATCGGAACAGGATGTTGGGCGGTGAATTGAACACCGGAAACTTTAGCACTCTGGGAGTAGGATCTTGAACTCCCTGATCGTCGACAGCCCAGACCTGAAAAGAAAATTCATCATAACGGGTACGAATAGGAACATAAAAGGTATCGCTCTCCAGAGTGGTAAATACCGGTTCATTCTGATAATCCCATTTGTAATAATAACCGACCACTTCACCATCCGGATCATCACCCCACCAGTGCAGAATTTGTTTACTGGGAGTAGTGTCGAGACCAACCGTATAAAAATTTGGCACGATAGAGCCATCACCCAGCGTATCGTACTCGGTAATTTGCTCCTGTTCTACAAACAAAAAAAGATGAGTTTCCGGCGGCAAATTACCGACAGGATTGGATTCCTTAAAATCACCGAATGGGTTATCGCAAGCAAACCATAATAATCCACTCAGGAGTATAATTTTTATGAACTTTTTCATAGATTCAACAATAAGAGCGGTACAAGGAATAGTAATTAATGCGTGCTATTGAAATATTTTCCAGAGGGCGAGAGATCATTTGCCCTCTGGAAAAATTGTATGATCTATTTAACCAATAGCATTTTTTTATGAGCAATAAAATTGCCAGCTTTGATGCGATAAAAATAAACGCCTGAAGGCATCATTTGTCCGGCCTGGTTACGCCCATCCCAATTGACAACATGTCGGCCGGGTGCATAGGGAGTATTGACCAAAGAACGTACCTGTTGGCCAAGAGAGTTATAGACCACCAGGCTTACATGTTGGTAATCCGGCAGAGAAAAGTAAATACGTGTTTCCGGATTAAAAGGATTGGGATAGTTTTGTTCCAGTCCATAAGTCAAGGGCTGTGCTTTCACTGCATCGCGGACACCCGTTGCAGTACCGAAATCAGCCATATTTCGTATTTCGATCTTGTGTGTGCCAAAACTGAACAAGAACACACCTTGAGCAAAATCGATCTGATCACCGACCCGCAGAGTATCGTTGCTATTGATGATCAACAGTTCATTATCCCGGTCAATATAGAAATGGGGATTGGGATCCTGATCTGCGCCGACAAAGGCATCTGCGTCAAGGAGGCATTCTCCGGTACCATCATCAACCGTTACATCATATCGATTGATAGAGGTCAGGGTAGCTCCTTCCACGCGAACAAGCGTCCCCTCATAAGATTCCGCCATATCGGTCTTGCTGGTGAGATCACCGGTAGAGACTGTAACGACATCCGGAACCGGGTTACCTGAACTGTGAATCTTGACACTATCAGCCAAAATGACCGTGTTATTGTCCCACTTGAAACCCCAATCCGGATTATAATCGGTCACTGTACCGTAAACCGTAACCATATCGCCCTTGAACATTGCAGGAAGGGCACCGAAAGCAAAGATGCCGTTCCAGGCTCCGGCTTTGTCCTGAATCGCATAGGCTTCGTATTTGTTGAAAAAGCTCGTATCAACAGTAACAATACCTGTAACCTCTACAGGATGACCTTCAAAGGGGCTATCGGCGATTTCAAATGGTGAATACTGGATATCAGCAATCGCAATATCATCATCAGAAACGACATAACTGAGATTTTCCTCTGTAACATCCGGGGGATCGGTGGACATTTGACCCTGATCATCAACGGCTTGTACAAAATAACTGACAAAGCTGCCATCAGGCTGACCCGGAATTTCACCCGAGTAGAGATTATCGCCCAGATCGGTCATGGCGACCTCTTGGTATTCTCCATCATCAACCTTGTAATAAATCTTGACTCCGGCAATGTTCAAATTCGTTTCAACGACCGTTGTCACTATCATGGGTACATTCGAGGCCACATAGGCTTCTGTACGAGAAGTATTTTGCAAAGAAGGAGGACCGGCTCCCCATACAATATCACTCTTGTACAAGGGTTCCAGTTTATAAGCAGTCGAGTCAGCATAACTTCCATAGTGGTGATAGACCCAACCGCGAATCATTTCGGCGATCGTGCCCAATGGAGGATCGGGAAAATTTTCAAGGCTGTCAGAGTCATCATCGACCAAAACGCTTCCCGTTCCATCATCAACAGCGAACAATTCATATTGGGGGTTGACGTTGACGACTTGAGCATTTCCCACCTTAACCATGACATTGCCCCATTGTTCCGCCTCGGTGGGCCAGCGCAAATCACCGGTCGCCACAGAATCGGGCTCTGGCAGCTCGTTTCCTACACTTAAAATATTTATAGGACTGGTAATAAAAAATTCGGTCATGTTACTCGGACCGGTGGTATATTCATCGATATAGCCGGTCATCTCGATCAGGTCGCCTTCATAGAGAGTCGGATATGCAGTAGAGTCTGCATTATAAGACAAAATCGCTGACCATGGACCGCCTTCGGGTTCAGTGAAAATAAATTTAATACCAGCACCCGCATAACTCAGTCCTGTGGGCATGGTGACCACACCCTGCACGGTCAATGTATCCCCCTGCAGATAGCTGATATCAGAGACATTGTCTTCGGCGGCTTTCATTAAATCGCTATAACGTACTTGCTGGACGCGCTGTATACGGGTGATACCATCATTCTCGATGATATCATAGGCAAGTCGCGGTTCGATCTTTGTGTCATTAAAAGAGTATTCCAGAACACCGGTAATGGAAGCAGCGCCGGTATACTCTGCAGGATTAAAATAATAGTCCGCTGCATCATCAACGCGGCAGGCTCCTGAACCGTCATCGACTTCCCACTCTCCATATCCCAGATCGGGATTGGTAATATTCACATTTTCGACACGCACGAGGCACCCTTCATAGGCTTCGGCCATGCTTCCATTGGTGGCGATCTCTCCTGTCGTTACCACCAGGGGATCGATACCACCGGAATCAGGAGCAACGATTTCAAAGGTTGTTATGTTTGAAAGCTGGGTATTGCCATAACGCTCCTGAACCGTTCCGGTCAGGGTTACCAAATCGCCTTGTGCAACCTGGCGATCAGGATCATATACTTTAATACCAGACCAGGCTTCATTGGCATCCTGAACAAAATAATACCCTCCTCCAAAGGCATAAGGTTCAGCCGTCACAATACCAGAAATAGTGACACTCTGGTCTTTTAACGGAGAATCTCCCGACGCATCTTCGGTGTATTGAATGTCCCGGATCGGTACATCGTCAACACCGGCAAAGAGGGTCAAGGGACTGATAAGAACTGCACCTATCAATGCCAGGCATGAAATTACTAACAATTTTTTCAAGGCGTTTCTCCTTCTTTTTAATGATTAAGGTGAATTACTTTATAACCAGAAATTTGCCGGTTTGAATTTCACCGGTTTCTCGATCTTCGACACTAAAAAGATATAGACCCGTGGCTACAGCCTGATCATAAGCGGTGATCAAATCCCAGGCATGCATACCCCCGGAAAGCACTGTATTGGAACCGCCGATTCGATCTGTCATCAGTCTTACATCTTGCCCCGTGTACGAGGCCGCATTATGTACGATTTCATCCACTTTATCGCCCGCAAGGGTATAAATCCGGATGATGGCCTGGGCAGGCAAATTTGTAAACCAAATCATGCTTTCACGCTCGCCCGAGCCATCCCACATGGCCTGGGCCTTGTAGGGATTGGGAAAAACCGATACCGGTTGTTTGGTTTGAGCGGTTCTGGGATTGGAGCCTGGTATGGCATAGGTCTTGTTTTCTAAAATCGAGCTTTCAAGGCTGGGCAAATTGTTTTTTGGATTACCTTTGTCAAATGATGTTACAGAATACCAGTATTCATCAGGCCAACCGCTTTTTAAATTTCTGTTTACAAATTTATAATAATAGGATTTTCCATCGATGACTGTATCGATACGAATGGCCTCAAATCCAGTATCATAACCCAAATTATCGATGCGATCAAATTGTGCCAATAGAGTAAAATCTGTTTCAAGCGCTAATGTTTTTGGTGAGCTGTAAATCCGGTAGCCCTGGAAATCTTTTTCGCGCGTGATGGGGTCTTCATATTCTTCACTGACAGTATCCCAAAACAAGGTGACTTTGCCATCGCCAGGCACCACCAATAAATTGGGCGAAGGGGGAGGGCTTGGAAGAATATAGCGATCGATAACGCCATTTCCAGCGACAATTCCTTTTAAAGGATTCGCATAGACATCTTCCTGAATATCAAAGTTTCCGTCGCCATCGCCAAAAACAGGCTCCCCGGGATCCCATTGCCCGTTTCCATTCAAATCGAGGTCGGCTCGATATTCATCTTCTCCTGCATCCAGCTCGCCATTATTATTGACATCTTCATCGGGATCCAGCTTGCCATCGCCGTCGACATCTTCACCATTATAAGCGATCTGGGCCCAGTCTGAATTGAGGCGCAAATTGGCACGCCTTGCAGCAGTATCGCGTTCATCCTTATTAGCCCAAAGTCCGCAGACAATGGTATATACAAAATTCAGAGATTCACCAGGTTGCAAATCTCCCAAAGAACCGGCCCCTATAATCAGCATCCAGCTACCGGCTTCTTCAGGATCCGTGGGATATCCTCCGGCAGTCGGGGCATTGAAATACTTTCCCGTGTGTCGGCCTTTAAGAACTCTGTATCGGCCTTCATCATCGAGTGGCATAACATAATCAGAAAAATCCAGACTGGAAGATGTGGACCACTGCCACATATCAAAATTTACCTCAATATCTTCTTGTATATCGGATGAACCGAGATAGCGAACCCCAACATAACTTTCCGCAAACCCATCATCGCCATCGACATCGTATTGGTATGCCATATTGTAATTGATATCAAAACCATTCAGGTTGTCATACCAGCTCCATCCCCCACCAGGTTCATAAATGTTGGTGTAATTCATATTTCCAACAGCCGTATCATTCCACAATCCAGCATAGATATCCTGAACAGGGTAATCAGAAATATTTGTAATCGTATAATTAAGTATGACAAATGCTTCGGTATAAGAATAATTCCATGCATAGGATTCAAGATGCACATTCAATCCAAGAGGTTCATGATTAGGAATACTGATATCAGTACCCGGTACTGTGGTGTTAATGTCTGAAAAATCACAAATAAAATCCTGATGTGAAACCGCTTTGGGATCAAAGTAGGGCGAAGTAACAATGCTAGACCGGATCCGAATCGTATCAGCAGCGGAGGCTGTGTTGGTGTATTCAAATCCTTCTTCACCGGATTCGAACACCCCATCTACGATCGCGGTAGAAACATGTATTCCTCCATCCGCACCTCCCCGACCACCGATCCAGAGACCACCATAAGATAGATGTTCAATTTGCTCTCTTTGGTTATCTGTATAGAGTTTATACATACACGAGGGTTGATCGGGATTGTTGTATCCTTCACCTATGATACCGTAATTTGTAACCGTCAATCCCAGGTTACCGGCATTATGAAAGTGCCAATAATCATCGGCAGAAATTTTAGCGCCACGATTCAATCTTTGAGAAGAATAGCTACGCCGGGTTTTTGAATATGTCGTGGTAATGGTAATTAAAAGAAGGACTATACCGATTAGCCTTACAGATTGAGAAAAGATGCGCCTCATGAGTGGTTATTGCCTTTTTAACAAGAGTTGATTGTTGTTCCTAGGGTGCAAAATTAGGGATAAATTCCGCTTTTGTCAAGTAAAACGATTCGGGGCAAAAAGATGAGTTTGATTTTTCATACCTCTGATCACCCCTTTTCTAGTCCTTTTTTGCTCCAGATCAGGTTGATATTCAACAAACTGAAAATGACTGAGCCCAGTGAAAGCTGAAAATAATAGGTAAGAAATCGCCAACCTGCCGTGGCAATACCAAGAATATCCCGGGGAATAAATGCGTGATAGATAAAATAAAAGGCAGCCTCGGCACCGACAGAACCTCCGGGTGTCGGGACAAAGGCCATAAGGGTAAATACAATCCACTGAAACAGAAAAAATTCGACAGGATGAATGGGTATTTGAAAACATGCCAGTAATGCGGAAATGACAGAATACCGGCATGTCCATTGAATAGCGGTCAAAAATAGCGAAAGAGCGAAACGGGACTTGCCTTTTTTCCCCAGTAATGTATAAACCATGACAAAATCGAACCACATTCTTTTCAGCGCCGATTTTATCTTTTCAAACCATGAAAGACGGGAAATAATCGCTCTCAATGGAGTCTGGTTCAAAATAAACAGAATAAAAACAAGAATAGAGATTGCGATAAGAACATTGAAAATAGAGTGTTGTAATCCGGTCCAAATCGAGTCCAGGACCGAAAATTCTATATGTGAAGAAAACAAAAAAGCCACAGGAACGGCAAGAGCAAAAAAGATTCCGTCTTCAACGCTCCCCAAAGTCATAAGCGAGGCTGCAGCCCCGGGTTTTAGCCCTTTTTGAATAAGCATTCCCATTTTCACATACCCTCCCCCGATCGCAGTAGGGCTGATTGCGGAACCCAATTCCGTACCTAAAACAATGCTCAAGACCTCTTTCAGAGATATCCGGGCGCCTAAAAATCGGGTCCAGATCACAATTCGAAGACTGTTTGTCAGCCAGGGTACGAGTCCAAGAATAATAGCAAGGAAAAGATAGTGGGGGGTAAAAAATGAAAGACTATCCCATATCCCTTTTTCAAGAGTTGAAAAGGAGAATAAAAGATTTCCAATCACTCCGATGGGAATAATAAATAGCAGGATTTTGAACCCCTTTTTAAAATCGAGCGAATGTAGGTTCAAAGACCCTTTGCTTTTTCTTGGCTTTGTATGAGAACTTTTCATAATATAGCATCAATTTTTCAAATGACTTTTTCCAGGAGAATTCGGATTCGATTCGCTCACGAGCAGCCCACCCTTTAAAGACACAACCATTTTGGGAAATTTGTAAGATGGCATCACCAAAATCGACAACAGAATCGACAGGAACTAAAAGCCCTACAGAGCTGTCCACTCGTTCATGCAGGGCGCCAGCCGCAACACCGACGACAGGTAATCCACAAGACTGGGCCTCGAGGATCGAAAGGCCAAAGGTTTCATGCGGACCGGCAGTAACATAGATATCAGCAGATGCAAGAATTACCGCCAGTCGTTTTTTGCGGGTCTCGTAAGGCAATAAAACGATTTGGGGATTTGAATTACTGTACGATTGTATGAGTGATTTGAGAGGGCCCTCTCCGATCAAAGCGAATTTACCATTGAATTGTTGTGATATTGCAGTGAATGCATCCAAAAGGATATTTATCCGTTTCTCAGAATCAAATCTCCCTGCATAGATCAATAGTTTGTCTGTGCCGGATAATCCCAGTTCCTTGCGCCATTTATCATCTCGTTTTTCAGGATTGAACAGATCAATGTCAACACCCAGACTCACTTTACGCACGTTTTTAATTTTCATATTTAAAAGCTTTTGTTTAATAATAGCAGAGGGTGCAAAAGTGATATTACATCGATTATAAATAAATCGAACATACCTCTGGGTTAGCATCAGTCCCATCTTTACGATCCATTTAGGAAAACGCTTTTCCAAATATGGATATACATAAGCATCCGGATAATCTGTATGATAAAAACCGGATAGGATACAAGAGGGATGTAAAAGTTTATAGAAAAATGCTGCAAAAGGCATTACATAACCGCTTCCCAATTCGATGATATTGGGTTTCTCTTTTTGCAAAATACGAAAGACACGATCCATGCGAAACGTAAAGCGGTAAGGTTCTGCATGTGGTACCAAAGCGGCTTTGATGGTATATTGGGTCGTTGCTCCCCGTTTGGTAATCGAATCCTCTTTACCCGGGATGATCAATACATGTTCAAAATTTGTAAAGTGGGTAATATGTTTACTCTTTTCATCGATATATGTTCTTATTCCGCCGCTGGTAGGAGTATAAGATTGGGTTAAATCACATATTTTCAACTTATTATCCAATCTTTACATTGACCATTCGAACTGCGTTTTTTGTTGTTGCTTATGGTCCCGTTTAATGATTCTAATTTTATTCGCCGGAATGTGTAACTCTTCAGCCAATGCAAATGCTGTTCGGTTTTCAGTTCGATATTCTTTGACAATGTTATTGACTATATATACGCATTTGTCCACGATAGAAGAATGCAAGAGCTTGTAGAGATATTGAATTTTGGGACGTGACAAATGGCTGATCACCGGAATATCATAAAAAGCTCCTATGAATATTCCTAACAGACCCATTGGACCGCAAGTATGAACATAGATCGTGTCCAGATCAATATAATTCATATAATGAAATATATCGAGTATCGGTGGAATCTTGACACCCTGTATGGTATCGACAGGATGAAATCCTCCTGGTTCGAGTTCCTGATTCTGACCCTGCCATGCGAAAAATGAGAGACGAGCGTGGTTGCTGAGTTCGGGTTCCAGCAGATTTTTAATTTTAGGATTTTTATCCAGGTTATGGATGGACTTGTCTGCGAAAATACCGACATTGTACGGTGCCGAGTGTCCCAGGATTTTTTTTCGCATTGTTCTCATGAGCGGGCGATCTTTGTACTCTGTCTGGAATCCGATCACATAGGGTATTAACAGAGGAAGAACGAATTTCACACTGTCCAGTCCATCCTTTAGTGACAGACTTTTTTGTTTGTGTGTTACCTGCAAAAATTCTTTCAGCGTTTCATTGATGAGACAAAAAAGCTTTTCATGATCTTGCTCTGTAAACACGAGCCCTTTTTGCAGGTATTGACGCAACTCTTGGTGGCTTTTTAATAGGGTGGAAAAATGGTTCAGCATCTGTTTTTGAACTGTTTTCCTGGGTGCCATGGCAACCAATGGAACATGATCATTAAAGAATAGCAGCGTTCGGGTCATAGAGGAAAGACGACGATCATTGCAAGAATTAACAAATAGTTGATCCAATAGATCATTTGCCACCTTATGCGAGAGCTTTTTAGATTTACCCTGTCGATGGTGCTGATAAGCCACCGAAAGGACGCTATGGGCCACCGTAAAGGGTGACCCCCCATTGCCTTTTACCGTACTCTTTCCGGAAGCAATAAAATTCAAAAGCTCGTTTTTATCTTCGGACTTTGGTACGACGGTGTGGGGTGAACCAATCATGATCCCTCCATGATCATCTGATCCCCCAACCATATATTTGATC
>CAYNUX010000071.1:0-12604 GCA_964400115.1 uncultured Cytophagia bacterium | reverse complement strand
GGAGGAAGTTCCCTTTGCTGTCATATAGGTATAATCAATACTCGAAGAAAAACGATTATCATGGGTACTTTGATTAAAAGCGACGGTAATACCGGATGAATTGCCATATTCCTTATTCACATAACGGCTAAAGGTCGTAGCATTTTTCAATGTCAGCAATTCAATTCCCAATAGATTACGAAAGTCTTTATAAAAAACTGTGACTTCCATTGACAATCCGGTTACAAGCTCTTGTTGCAAACCCACTTCGTATTGAATAGTTTTTTCTGGCTCTAAATTCGGGTTGCCAATACGAGAATCTTGAATACTGAATTGGTTAAAATCTTCCAATACAGGATTCTGGTACATTTTTTCAAAACTCGGAGCCTGAAAAAAGTGTCCAAAAGAAGCCCGCATGGCTCCCCGCTCCGAGATGGGAAAAGAGAGCCCCAAACGAGGACTTAGCTGCCATTTTGACTCTGCCGGTTCATAATACTGCTCAGCTCCGACAAACTCGGGATAGACAACAGTATAATCAGGTGCCCAACGATCATTGGGTTCAAAATAGTCAAGTCGAACACCGGCATTGAGGATAATTTCACCCATATTCAATTTTGTTTGTACAAAAGTAGCGGCTTCCCGGGGTTTTCTGGTATAATCGACATAAAAAAGATGATCAACACTGTCGGGTTGGGTGGGACGTAGTCGAATTGTACCATATTCAAATTCGTCGACAGCATCTCGAAAATATTCGTATGGCAGTTCAAGCCCTCGAATTTCAGAGCGGTTAAAAGGAAAGCGGAGATATTCATAGCCTTCAGCTTCACGCATAGGGGTACTCTTGTAGTGCAATTTGTGTGATTTAAGTTCAAAACCGGTTTTGATCTCAATGACCTTGTTGATCTGCCACGTCAAATCACCATTCAAGAGCTGAACCGTTCGATCGTTGAACACACGATCCCAATCATATAATCCCCCATAATCATATCCAGTGATCGAACCCGGATCCCAGGCATTGACAGCGGTGTTTTGATATCGAGGATCATTTTCACTTTTAAATGAATAGGCCTGGAACTCATTCCATTGATGTGAAAAACGCAAATTATAATAAATGTTTACTCTTGGTGAATGGGTCAAGACCAACATGTGAGTTATGCTATTTGAATAGCGATAAGGAAGGGCATCCGGACAGAATCGCCAGCTATTTGAATATTGCTTGCTCTCTGAATCACTATAAAAAAGATTATAAGACAAAGAGAGGCTAGGCTGGGGTTGATAAACCAATTTAGGGTTAATACTAAAATTTTTTTCCCAATTGATGGGTACAATTTCACCGTCACCGGAATGCAAACTATCGGGGATGGGAATGACAAGAGGATCCTTGGGATCATATACGGCTTCGTACCATTCCCTATAAACCTCGATTTCCCAGCCATCCTCAGGCATAAATCGCCGTTCACCATTCAGCCATCCGTCGTCATTGACGAATCTACCATTAAGGTAAAATCCCAACTTTCCCAGGCTTTTAGGGAAAGGTAATGGCCCGGAAATAGAGGCTTTATATTCCTGAGAATTCATGGGTTTATAGGTATCCAAGCCAATAAATTGCGGACTGTTTGGCGCAAAGAACCCCCCGGACAACACATCCAGACTAAAATTAAAGTTTTCCTCAGGGGTTTTTGTTACCACATTAATGATACCGGATTGAGCTGATCCATATTCTGCATTGAACGTTCCGGTAATGACCTGTAGTTCTTTGATATAATTATTTTCAATATTTACATTCGAACCACCCCCCTGACTAAATGAATTCGTCACAGGTACGCCATCGATCATATAGGCGACTTCTCTGGATCGTCCCCCGCGAAAGTGAAGCGCACCACCATCACCTGCAACGACACCTGATTGCAAACGGACAATATCGGCAAACTCGGAAACCGGCATAGCTTCGATTTCATCCTGCCCCACATAGGAAGCAGAACTTGTTCGATCGATTTCGATAGGTTCACGACCCGCGACAATGGTCACTTCCTCGCCTTCCAGAACTGTCATGCCGAGTTCGACTTCTATCTGCCTTACCCGGTCGGTGTATACCTGCACTTCCGTAATGTTAACAGGTGAATACCCGATCATTTGAATGCGCAATGTATATTTACCGGGAGGCACATTAATAATCACGAAACGACCATCCGAATCTGTCGCAGCACCACGATTTGTTCCCTGGATCACTACATTAGCACCAGGCAAGGGATCACCGGTCTCGCTGTCTTTGACCACACCGGCAATCTTTCCCGTTGTGGCAGCCGGAGCCAGACTTGTCATCACAAAGAGCAAGAGAACAACCAATCCTATACTGATTTTGTCTAATTTATATCTCACAGCATCTCTCCAATTTTTACTTTTGAACACTGCATAACGTTTGAGTTGATGCCCTAATGTTAAACGTTGTCTCGACGATAACACGTTGTAACTGACATGTTTCATTTGCCTCCATATTTTCAATTAATAATTCAAAAGCTCGCTCGCCCATTTCTTCAAGCGGGTGAGAAATTGTGGTGAGGGAAGAAATGAGAAATGGAGCCAACGGGGTATCTGAAAAACCGATCAACGACACATCCTCGGGTATATGCTTTCCCGATTCAACGATCGCCTTGATCGCACCAAAGGTGATGCGGTTACCCGAGACCAGGATGGCGGTAGGAGGAGGATTTAATGCCAACAATTCAATAGAGCCATGATATCCCCTCTCAAATGAATACCCGTCGCCGGCGATGAGTGCCGGATCCTCTTCCAGTCCGAAATCCCGTAACCCTTTCAGATACCCTGTGAGCCTCTTTCTGATTGTATAAATATTTTTTCTGGATCTCAAAAAACCGATTCGTTTATGCCCTTGCTTGGCCAAAAACTCTACGGCATGGTAAGCAGCTTCTTCATTATTACTAATCACAGCATTCGTAGGTAAATCTTCGAATTCCCGATCGATGAGAACAAAGGGGATTTTTTTGTCGAGGAGTTCGCGGATGGGTTTGTCAGAGTCTTGTACCGATGCGATAATCAGGCCGTCCACTCCCCGGCTGACCAAATCATTTATGAATCGAATCTCTTTTTCCTGTTCTTCATTGGTCGCACAAACCATAAGCGTATACCCAGAGTTGTAGCAATGATGTTCAATAGTATTGGCGATTTCAGCAAAAAAGAGATTAGAGATATCCGGAATAATAAGGCCGATGGTCTGGGTCTTGCCCAACCTCAGGGCCCGCGCCCGTTGATCCGGCCGGTATTGCAATGATTTTGCAGCTTGCAAAATTTTCAAACGAGTATCCTCGGAAATCGGCAAACTTTCTTTACCCCGCAATACACGAGAGACGGTCGAGGGATGGACACCAGCCATGGTTGCAACATCCTTTAAGGTAATCGCCATACCTCTTGATCCTTTTTAAATTAGCCGTCTATCAGAGTGATTGCAGGAATTATTGACTATGCTTGACTCTAATAAAAATAAAACCACAAATAAAATCACACCCAATGGGTATAATTTTTCATGTATTTGTTTTTTAATGCTTTAATCGATCAACGCAAACATATGCGGCAATCGATTGCAGCAAATCTTGTACACAACATAATCGTTTAAAATCAAAAAGTCAAAGGATTTTTTTTAATTTTTTCAGGAAAATTTGTTTCATGCCGTAATCGTTGAAAAGTATTTATTTTCTTGTTTCGATGACACTATTGGCCCTTACAGGGGACGTAGGAAAATATTTCTATAGTCCACCCGAGTTCCGTGGTTCTGCAGCCCGATATGACCTGACCGTCGCTTTAACCCCGGGTGATCCGGCAATAAATGACCATAGTCGAGCAAATCTGCATGCACGATCTCTTTGCCATTCAGCCAAACATCAACGACAGAGCCCTGGCAGGAAATACGCATCCTCTGCCATTCGCCGGCAAATTTACTCTGCCGGGAACGCGGTGCCACAGTGGCATAAATACTGCCTGTATATTGCCACGGCTTGAGCTGGGCATATTTTTCTGCATAATCATCCAACACCTGAATTTCCAGGCCCTGATATGCAGGATTGCCCTGCAAAGGCGCTCTCAGAAAAACACCACTGTTTCCGCCCTCCGGAACCCGAAACTCTAGATCCAAAACAAAATCACCAAACTCGAAAGAGGTCGCTAACCATCCACCTCCTTTGCCCTGCGTGAATAGAATATCCTCATCCACATGCCAGTTCTTTTGTTCACCGCCGATCTGTTGCCAGCCCCGTAAATCCCGCTTATTGAACAGCGCAACGCGCTCCGAGTTTTGATCGCTCTCTAGCTCGCGGATATAGATATTGCGAAACCACAAGGGTGTATTGTGAGCCTGTAGCTCTAGAGGACCATAGACCGGGAGTGGTTCACCTCTCTGCCAATAGTTTTCCAGCTTGACCTTATCCACAACCAGAAAATCATTAAGATAAACCGTCACTGTATCCTCTCGCATGATAATACGAAACGTATTCCACTCCCCCACCGGCATATCAGCGTAAACCAATGGCTTGTCCGGATTCTCTTTATTATTGTACAACCCTCCGGAACCGACCTCCTGCTCCACAGGATCCCATATTTGTACCTGTGGAACCCCGCGTAAATAGATACCGCTGTCCCCATGCTCTCCGATCTTCCATTCCAGACGCAGTTCAAAATTGTGGTAATTCTCAAGGGTACAGAGGCTTTGACCTTTACCATCGAAATAGAGCATGCCATTTTGTACTTTCCAGTGCTCCTGCATCACAGAATCGGCAAGGGTCTGTTCAGCCTTGAGCTGTGACTCGTTCATTTTTCTGCGGCTAAAGATATTCCCTGCCAGGCCCTGCCAGCCCTCCAAATTCTCACCATTGAACAGACGCGTAAATCCGGCGGGGGCACGGTTGAGTCCGCTTTCCTCATCATACATCGCTAACAAGCGATCCTGATCTCCTGCACGGTTCAAGCCGCTCACCCAATCCACAACCGCCGATGGATCCAGGTGTTCGCGGTCAGTGACCTGCTCCAGCAGCTGACGCGAAACCATAAGTGTAAATTGAGAGTCCGCCATACAGCCTGACAATAACTGGCGGGCTGTGCGGCATTGCAACCGTGACAATCCTTCAACAATTTGCCGGCGAAATTCAGACAAAGCTTTCTTCCGCAGATGACTATAGTAAACGGTTTTTTGTAAATCACTCCACTGCTCGACACGACCCAATAATCGCAACATCAATCCGGTCTCTTTTTTCAGAGCTTTAGGCTCGGCACTATGCACAAAACGGTCCAGTAACCAGGGTAAGGCATAGGCGGGCTGCATATGCAAGACCTGATTGAGCAGGACAGACTGTTGTTCCGGTTCGCTGGCATCAAAGACCTCTACCCAGTTTTGAAATGCACGGTGGGTAGAAATGCGGGCCAGAGTCTCCATGGCACTATGTTTTTTATCCTCTTTGTCATTGGAAATTTCTTTCCGTAGCTGATTGATATATTTGGAAGAGTCTTTAGACCGGCTAATCAACACTGCCAAGCTTTGTCTTGCCATCGACTGTATTTTGCCATCATTGTCCTTGACAAGATCTTGTAATCTGTCGATATCATTGTCTGTTCCCAGTTCGCCCAGGTATTCTGCTGCGGCAAAAACGAGCGGATCGTGGTCATTTTCGAGCATCGAGTTTAATGTTTTGTTTTTCAATAAAATATGCCGTTTTTGGGCCAATGCCACGCACATCATTGTTAATTCAGCAGACCGGTTTCCAAGGTGCTGATCCAATATTTCTTCCAGAGTCTTGTGTGATTCCTGAAGAAAAAGCGTTTGCAATGTGGGTATCAAATCGGGATTCTCATCTGCGGCATCAAAAATCAACTCTGCAGCATCGTCCCCCCTTTCATGCCATAAGACCTGGATAGCCTGACTGCTCTCTCCGGTATGATCGCTTTGCAAAGATTCCCGGGCGAGTTTTTTTGCGGAATCATCCTGCAGCTCGAAAAGCAAACCGAGTAACCGCTCCCGTGTATGGGGAGGTTGATTCGAATAGTCTGTTACGAGTCGATCGATAACCTGCACAGGTTTAAGAGATTGCACCACATCGCTTGCAGCCGTGTGTATGACCGGATTTGAATCCAGTAACGCCTGCCATAACAAATCCACTGTTTCATGACCGCCGGCCTGTGCATAGAGCCCCAGGGCAGCAGACCGGATCTGCGCTCCGGCATCGGAATGAATCAACTGCAACGAGATCGACTGCGCCGAATCGATATGACCATTATGCAATAGGGCCCTTGTATAAACAACGAGATCGTTAAATGCTGTTATCCGAGCATATCCTTGGGCACTCTGTGCAGTCTGCCACAGCAGGCCCGCAGACCGGGGATGCCCCAACGTGGCCAGCGCTGACCTTGCCTGCTCTGCCATAAAAGAATTTTTTTCATGGGCAAGAGTGCTCAAGAGATCGATAGCACCGGCAAAACTCATTTCATGCAGGGCCTGAATGATTTCCCGCTGGCTTTTTTCAGGCACATGCGGAAACGCCTGCAAAAGCGCTTTGCCACAGGCTGGTGCGTCAATCGTGACCAGCACACGGCACGCATAGTGAGCCAGATTGGGATCCTTGAGCAGTGCCGTAATGGGTTCAATGTCATCATGATCAGCGATGTGCTGTAATTGCTGTAAAAGATATATTCTGGGCTGCCAGGCAACCGATTGCTGTAGATGAGCAAGATAAGCCGCGCTTATGGTTTGCTGAAATTCCGGATGCTGGGCAGCAAAATGAGTCAATGCGGTGAGCAAAAATGTCGCATTTTCATAGGATTGAGGATCCTCGAGCTTTAGCAAAACAGCCTGCAAAATTTGCTCATCAGAGGATAGCACATATTGGGAAACCAGTTCGGCACTTTTTTGTTTGTCAGCTGGAAACAATTCAAACAATTCGTCCACGCTCTGTGATAAAACCGACTGGCATAACAAAACAAAGAAAAGGAAATAGTTGAATCGTATTCTCATAAAAGATCTCCTAATTTCAGGCCAAAACTCCAGGGCGCACGCATAGGCTGATCCAGCAAGCGGTTAGCCTGGTCATCATTGACAAATTTTAACGTTTCAGGATCAAAAACCAATTTTCGTCCCAGCTTTAGAGCGATTTTGCTCAGATTGACCAAGGTACAGGAGCGCAAACCATTGCTCTCATTCAGGGTAAATGGTTTGCGGTCTCGAACGGCTTGATAAAAATCGGTGACCTGTGGCTCGGGTTCCGGCAAGGTCGGCAACAGCTGTTCAAGATTGGGTACGGTGGAGCGAAGATTTTCATACAGTTTACCATCCGGACCCTCGAAAAAAGCCTGATCTTTTTTGACATCCTCACCATCCAACAGGATTTCGCAGCCGTCTGCGTATTTGAGTTTAATTTGGCGAAAAGAACCCACGGCGTCATGATGCTGAGGTGGAGCATCTACATCGATTTCGACCGGACTCGTATGATCCTTGCCCAGGAGGTATTGCACAGGATCTAAATAGTGTTGTCCCATATCACCCAGTCCACCGCCATCATAATCCCAATAACCGCGGAATGTGCCATGCACCCGATGCGGATGGTAGGGTTTATAGGGAGCAGGTCCCAGCCACATGTCATAATCGAGTTCCTGAGGAACCCATTGCGGGGTATAGGCTGTCATACCCATCCAATAGAACTTCCAGGCAAATCCGGTATTGATACTGATGGTTGCCTTGAGCGGCCATCCCAGCACCCCGCTGTCGACGATCTGTTTGATGGGTTTTACAGGCGTATTGAAACGATAAAAGGTACGGGTAAACCGGAACCAGGTATTGATGCGATAGATACGATGGTAATCCTGCATGGTTTGCATGACGCGAATGCCTTCGCCAATCGTGCGGGTCATGGGTTTTTCACACCATACATCCTTACCGGCCTGAGCAGCAGCGATGGACATTAGGGCGTGCCAATGCGGAGGGGTGGCGATGTGAACCACATCGATATCGGGTTGTTCGAGCAATTCCCTGAAGTCGTGATACCCTCTTACATTTGCTCCTCCCAGCTCTTTGGCTCGTTCGAGATGGTTGCGGTCTATATCGCATACCGCTACCAGCCGCGCACCGGAATAGCGGATATGGCCTCTCCCCATACCTCCAACGCCGATAATCGCTTTGGTGAGTTCATCGCTGGGTGCGGTAATCCCTGCACCTCCCAGCACCTTACGCGGAACAATGGAAACAGAAGCCAGAGCAGCCAATGAAGCATGTACGAACTGCCTTCGGTTCATTTTTTTCATATGAATTCCTTTATGGCTTGTATAACAGAGGAAATACAAGTTTTAAAATAGTTGAAAATATCAAAAATCAAAACAAATTTGTTACTGTTTTTGAAAAACCTCAATTTTCATCGCGTTGGGTTTAAACCCAGCGCGATGAAAACTCGAACAATCCCTGTGATCTAAATCCTGCACTAGATTTTTTTCATTGACACTCGCATAAAAATCTCTTATAATAATGAGGCAAACGTTTGCATAAACCCGGAACGATCACATGTCACTCAAATTAAAAGAAAAATTGCGCCAGGGCCAGCGCGTCTATGGCACGGCCATGACCTGCCCGGCACCGCTGTGGCCGGAAATCGTCAAGGGAGCCGGACTCGATTTTGTCTTTTTAGACACCGAACATATGCCTCTTGATCGCTCTGAACTGGCACAAATGTGTCAACACTATCGTGCATTGGATATCGCCCCGATTGTACGTATCCCCATGCCCGATCCTTATCAGGCAACCATTGCTCTGGATGCCGGTGCAACCGGCATTGTCGCTCCCTATCTCGAAACCGTAAGCCAGCTACGGGAACTGGTCGGGGCCACAAAATTTCGCCCGCTGAAAGGCGAACGGCTGCAAAAAGCCCTACAAGACCCAGACGAACTCGAACCCGAACTGGTTACCTATATCCAAAATCGCAATAAAGATACATTATGCATAGCCAACATTGAATCTTTACCTGCCCTGCTCAATCTCGATCAACTCCTCAAGGTGTTAGGACTCGACGCTATTTTTATAGGCCCGCATGATCTTTCCTGTAGCCTGGGGTTGCCGGAAAAATACGACCATCCTGAATTTGTGCGGTCGGTGCAATCCCTGATGCATAAAGCGCGTGCCAGAGATCTCGCCATTGGCATCCATTTTTCCGAATCCCCTCAACGACAGCTCTTTTGGGCACAACAGGGCATGAATATCATCATCCACAGCTCAGATATCGCGCTGTTCAGCCAGCGTCTGCAAACCGATATCCATACGATCAAACAAGAGTTGAAAGATGAAACCCATCAAACCGGCAATGGCCCGGTGATTTAAATGATTTGCGATCATTTTATTCATAGCGCGGGGATTCATCCCCGCGCTATGAAAATGCCATGAAATTTTAACCATTCCAAAGGAAACCCGATGAAAATTATATTCACCCTGATGTTCATATCCTCAACCCTGTTGGCAGCCCCCCAAACCAAAGAGCGGTTCTACCAGGATGTCGCCACGGTATTTACCGAGATCGATGAGCATCCCATCGGTGAGGTCAGTCAGCTCTATCTGGATAACGATCAGCCCATAGCTCTTGCACACGGCAGTATGTTTAGGTGGAACGGTCAGAAATGGGATTCTGCTCAAATGTCCGTGCCGGATCCGGAATCTGCCCCTGCCGTCCCGGCACAGGCCGGTAAGATGCTGATGCATGACACCCATAAAAACCTGATGGCAGCAGGATGTGAAAATGGCCTCTGGCTGTTCGACCGCAGCACAAAACAGTGGCACCGCGCCCTGCCGCATGATGAGCGCTATAGCTGGGCCCTGAGAAATGTTAAGGTGGTGGCATTTGGCTCGCAGGGAGAACTCTATTTCGGCTCTCCACAGGGATTTGGTGTTCGAGTCGACGGTTCCTGGCAGCTCTATACCGTACAGGAAGGATTGCCCTATAATCGCTTTACCAGCATAGCCACAGGAAAAGAAGGAATGGTCTGGCTCGGCACGGAAAATGGTGCCATTCGCTTTGAGGATGAACAGTTTTATTTTCGCGCCAGCCGGCGCTGGCTGCCGCACGACCATGTGACGTCTATTTGTGTAACCTCTGACGGAACAGCATGGCTGGGGACCCAAAACGGTATCAGCCGCATACAAGCCATCCCCATGACCCTCGAAGAAAAAGCCGCCTATTTTATCGATCAGGTAGAAAGCCGTCATAATCGCATGGGATTCGTGGCACAATGCCATCTGGAAGAACAATTCGATATCGAGACCTGGATTCCTGCCATTTCGGATAACGACGGTACCTATACAGCCAATTATGGCGCTGCCCAGGCCTTTCGTTATGCTGTGACCAAAGATCCGCAGGCCAAACGACTGGCAGATCGCAGTTTCAAGGTCTGTAAATGGATGACCGATATCACGCATGAATCCGGTTTTCCGGCCCGCGTGATCATTCCCATTGACTGGCCGGAACCGGTGAACCAACAGTATGGTTATGAATACAATTTGCGGAGAAAAAAAACCGATCCGTTCTGGAAAGAGATCGAACCGCGTTTTGTCAAAAGTGAGGACGGAAAGTATCTATGGAAATGCGATACCAGTTCCGATGAACTGGCTGGTCACTATTTTTTCTATGGGATCTATTACGATCTGGTGGCCGAAACGGCAGCGGAATCGAGCGCCGTCAAAAAAGTGGTTACCGATGTGACCGATCACCTGATCAGGCATGAATTTAAACTCGTCGATCATGACGGCAAACCCACGCGCTGGGCTAATTTTTCGCCGGAATTTTTCCATTCCATTCAGGGCTGGGAGCAAAGAGGACTCAATGCGATGATGATGCTCTCTTTTCTCAAGACGGCTTATCATATCACCGGAATTGAAAAATATCAACAGGTGGCTACAATGTTACGGGAAAAGGAACACTATCATGTCTTTGCTCTGGAAGGCAAAAGCTTTTTTCCGCCCGACAATGTGGTGCCCTGGGATAACAATATCTTCCTGGGCTGCATGTATGGCCTGATGAATTACGAAACCGATCCCGAACTCTTGCTCATGTATCGCATCAGCATGGAAAACGCCTGGCTGCATATCAGCAAACAGAAAAATGCCTTGTGGAATGTCATCTATGGCGCCCTGGCCCAACGCTTCAAGGAGGTCTATGATACGGGTGTTTATCATACCGATCGTGTGTTTCCCTGGGCTGCCCACTATGCACAGCTCAAGGCAGATCGATATGTAAAAGCAGATCCGCAAATGAAAGATGTGCTGGAAACGCTGCGCCGCATGCCCCTGGACCTCATCGGCTATACCATGGATAATCTGCATCGTCTTGATATTGTGCTCGACCCGACGCCGGGACAGGATCCCAATATTGGCTGGCACGTCAGCGGTAAAGCCCTGCCCATCGATGAACGCCCGCATGTTCGCCAGGACCGCGATGCCTTTGTCCTCGCCGGCACCGAAGGAAATGGCTATAGCGAGCACGAAGGCACATTCTATCTGCTGCCTTATTACATGGCCTTGTATCATAATCTGCTGGAGTAGAGACATCTTATCAACCAAGAGGTGAACATGCACCGTCGAGAGTTTATGAAATGGCTTTCTGCCGATTTTATGCGAGACCATGCCAAATACCAAAGGATTTGTGCGCGGCATGGGCGTGTCTGCTTTTGAAGAAAACACTTATGGGGAGTGCAAACCCCTGTTTTTTTTTGTGGCGAGGGCATTCACAGCAACAGCGATGTTACCCAGACGCTGCGAGATTTTATCGATGCCAATCCCGTTCGTCCGCTATTTATCTATTGTCTGGTCAATCACACGGTTTCGCTGGAACGCACACAGCGCGCCCTGGATTCATTACAAGACAGGAATATCGAACCGGTGCATGTGGATGAACTCTTGTCCCTCATCGAAAAAGCTCATCAACAGGGTAAAATCGGTGCAGAATTATATCCGGAAAAACAGGGCATCCGGCGAATCATGGCCCGGGAAGGGCGACAGACCTGGCCCGGCTTTTATGCCGACATGCTCTTGTTTGCCGCACAATTTTCCGGAGGAAAAGAAGCGTTTGCAGAGGCTATCAGAGAAACGCCAACAGGACTGGAACCGTTCAGGACCGCGGATATTTTGGCCTTTCAAACGATCTGGCACAGCATGAAGCTGGTCAAACTCTCCCTGGAGGCTGTCGGTATCTATGTCAACCATAAACCGACAGCCGTCAGACATTTCATGAGCGAATACGGACATCTCGATTCTGCGGTAATTATCCCCGAGCTGCAGGACTTGTGGCAACAGTGGCATTCCACTATACCGGACTGGTCTCAAGCCTCCGGACAGGCAGAACAGTTGATCAGGGTGGCGGGGGAGATAAACAAAGAGGTTTTCATCTAGTATCATATTCTCAATACAGGATGCAGGGTTCTCGATCCTGGATGCTGGATGACAGATTTTCTAGTATCTATTCTCTATCCAGAAACCGAATGCAAACCGGACTGGGGATCGTATATGGCTCGCCTACCGGCACCAGCATGCCGGATTTTTTGTCTATCGAAAATATCGTGATCGAATCCGAATTCTGATTGGCAACCAATAGCCATTTCC
>CAYNUX010000070.1:0-12630 GCA_964400115.1 uncultured Cytophagia bacterium | reverse complement strand
GATGACGGCGATACGCTATATGGCATCGAGATCATGGTAGATCCTGAATTCCGCTCCATGCGGGTCGGAAGACGACTATATGATGCGAGAAAAGAGTTGGCAAACCAAAAAAATTTAAAACGTATCATTATCGGTGGCCGCATTCCCAATTATCACAAAGTCGCAAATGAGATGAGTGTGTATGAATATGTCGAAGCAGTGATTCACAAAAGACTCTATGATCCGGTTCTGACTTTTCAAATCAGCAATGGGTTTACCTTAAAACG
This sequence comes from uncultured Cytophagia bacterium, assembly GCA_964400115.1. Lineage (GTDB taxonomy): Bacteria > Zhuqueibacterota > Zhuqueibacteria > Residuimicrobiales > Oceaniaggregativiventaceae > Oceaniaggregativivens. The sequence goes on along the minus strand of CAYNUX010000070.1, from coordinate 12,364 downwards.
CATCATCACCCATTACCTGGACGACGACAGTGAATCCAGGGGATATGCGTTATTATTGGAATGGCCAAACCTGCATTATCGACCGAGACCCGCCAAGTACTCTATTTCTGCTCTTCCGGTACGAATTTGCAGTGTTCAATATCAGATGCGACCGATTAAAGGATTTGATGAATTTGCTCATCAATGTGAATATTTTGTAGATGTGGCCTCTTCCTATAACGCGGATTTTGTACTCTTTCCGGAAATATTTACTCTGCAATTGCTTTCATTCATACCGCACGAACGTCCAGGTTTGATGGGAAGAAAAATCGGCAAATTCACTTCAAACTATATCGACCTTTTTCAACATCTGGCCATAAAATACGCCATTAACATCATTGGCGGGTCGCATTACACCGAGGAACAAGATGATTTGTATAACATCGCTTACCTGTTTCAACGCGATGGTAAAATCGGCAAACAATACAAAATACACATTACAGGCAATGAAACGAGATGGTGGGGAATCAAACCAGGCTCTGAAATCAAAGTCTTTGACACGGATCGCGGTCGTATCTCCATCCACATCTGCTATGATATCGAATTTCCCGAAGCATCACGCCTTGCCACCCGAAAGGGCTCACAACTCTTTTTTGTGCCATTTTGCACGGATGAACGTCATGGTTATCTGCGTGTACGAATTTGTTCTCAGGCGCGTGCAATCGAGAATCAGGTCTATGTCGTAACTGCAGGCTGCGTAGGTAACCTGCCAGCAGTAGAAAACCTGGATATTAATTATGCCCAGTCCGGTATCTATACCCCATCGGATTTTCCCTTTTCACGTGATTGCGTTGCCGGAGAATGTCAGCCAAACATCGAGACCGTTGTCATTGCTGACGTCGATCTCGATGTTTTAAAGCGCAATCGTCAAAATGGAACGGTTCTCACATGGAGAGACCGCCGGCTCGATCTCTATGATGTTATCGAAAAAAAACCTATTTCAATAACGAAATCTTGATCATTATCCGGTTTATGGCCATTTGCAAATGGCACAGATAAATCCCGCTGGCCAGGAGGGAACCAAAATCATCCCGATCGTCCCAAATCACATGGTATTGTCCTGCAGTATGAAAACGCTATACGAGCGTTTGTACAAATTTTCCTTTTATATCCTAGATCCCCATTTCCAAAAGCAGTAAGGATCCCGGTATGCCGTAAAAAAGAGTGACAAAAGAAAGCGATTTTATATTCATTAATTTATCCATAGATAAGGTTCAATAATCACGGTACCTGAGAAGAGTATCCATTTAGACTGTTATTATACCATAGCAAATAGTCAAGTGTTGTCAAATGAGCATCCAGATTCAAATCTGGCGATTGGTAACCGAACTGGCCGGTTTGGGCGTTCGACTGCCAGGATTCAAAATCAACAGCGTCAAGGATTTTATCCTGGTTGATATCCCCTGCAGCCATGCCCCAGCTATTACTTTCCAATTCTTTGGCACTATGGGTACCATAAAATTTATCCCCCCCGGTTGTAAAGTCAAAAGAGCTCGAGCTATCTTTGGCCAAGGGAATCGGATCTGCGCTCATGACACTGAGATGATTTCGACTGGTAAGAACTATATAATAGGAACCATCAGCAATAGAGGAGAGCGACAAGTCGATGGTGGTTCCATCGGGTTCACCAAGATACCCGTCGGAGCGTAAAAAATAAGACTTGGCAAAGAGATCCGATCCTGAGGGCAAGCCACGCAATGAGAGTGATATCCAGTCCACGGCATTGGCTGGAGCCTCGGCGTTTCGCGGGGCAGAGGCAAAAGGAGAATCCTGTGGAATCAATCCCGAATCTGCCAAGATTGTGCTCATCGTTCCTCCGGTCATATAGGCTCCTTCAACGAATATTTTCAGGCTCAGCATAGCCGGAGATTTGGGAGCAGAATTGATTTCCAAAGCGATGACAGCCCAATCCTCAGTCGAACTCAAAGCACCTTCGACGTCAATAGTGGAGTCAAATTCTACATATTGTTCTTGTATTGCCAGACCCGCAATATCTCCCCCGCTGCCTTCATGCAGCTCGTACAATATTGTGAAATCAGGACTCGGGATATGATCCCTTCCTCTGATAGCCACGGCTGCAAACACATTCGAACTGTCTTGCAAAGTGGTTATTGGAAAAGAGTAAGTATCTGTATCCGTTCCGCCAGGTGAATCACAGCCTCCCTCGACTCCTCCGGTATTGGCGGATACGATCGACCCGACAGGTTGAGTCTGGTTTACATCTGTATATTGTGAAACAGTCATGACCGCATTGGCAGGTGCCGAATCAAAGGTAGCGGTTACAACTTGATCGCCTGTTGGAACGCCCATAGCCATCCAAACTTCCACGCCTGTTGCTTCACGATAGCCACATTGAGCATCCACCTGTGTCCACGTCAATCCCATTCCGGTTACAGATTGCACAGTTGTATAGGATTTAAAAGAGATCGAGGCCAGATAGAGATCTCCTTCGACTGCTGCCACGGCGCTTGAGGTAGAAACAGTCAAAGACGAGGAAGAAGAACCGGGAATAGACGCGACATAAACCGGTCCAGCTGTTTCTCCATTGCCCTGCTCGATGACAAAGTCAGTATCACTGATTCCTGTTCCTGCGGATGTGGTAACAGCAATGGGACCCGTCGTAGCATTTGCCGGTACGACTGCGACAATTTCGGTGTCGCTATTGATTACAAACGAGAACCCTTCGATACCGTTAAATTGTACAGAGGTAGCCCCGCTAAAATTTTCTCCTGTCAATGTGACTTGTGTTCCTTCGATACCGCTGGAAGGTGAAAAAGAAGAGATCAGAGGTGCTGCACTGTTCAGAGAGAGAAAATTATGCAGATAATAATCCGTATCCTTGTCACTCGCCAACACCAACAGACCGGTGTTGGAACTTACATTTTGTTTGGTACTGGTGGGATTATTTATACTGACATCACTCGTACTTTTTAAAAAAACTGTTCCGGTGCCCTGGGGAAAATTGATATTATCCATACTGGTCGATTTCATATAAATGCAGTCTGTTCCATCTGCATCACTCATGGCAAAGACATAAATCATTCGCGCATTGACATCCAAAACAACAATGGGTCGTGTATGATCATATTCCTTTTTTCCAAAAAGGTATCTCTCCCAGGAACCACTGGGATCTCTTTTCAATAAAAATAAAAGTGGAGCATTGGTTGCCGAGAGTCCGGTTTTGGTCACTGCATACAGTGAACCGTTCAAATCCGTGTTCATCTTTAAATTGATATGATCATCTGCTACCTGACCCAGGTTAGGATCTACCAATGCCTGCTCTTGTGGCAACCAATCTGTATCTGAATTCCCGTCAGGATGAAGAGCAAAGTACATGGTTTTATCATCTTGATTGCTCCACATGATTCCCACATTACTACCGCTGTTATCTGTGAGACTGATAATAGACGAAATATCATCCCCCAGTGCCGAACTTGTTTGAGATGGCAGCACAAAGGGAGTTCCCCAGGTCAAATCGTTGGTAGTGGAACGATTGACCATCACATTTCCTGCCTCCATCCAGGTAACCCATAGCTGTCCAGTGGTATCTTTGTCTATGACCAGGGTTTCGCTTTTAGAAGAATTTACAAGAACTGGAAAACCGGCGTCCAGGCTATAGGTCTTTCCTGAACTATCATAAGAATATCGATATAGCCGTCCGGATTGAGAGTCACTGGCAGGTTCAGCACTCGTATCAAATACATTTGAAACCACATAGAGTTTCTGGCCATCCCACAGGCAGTCGGCTTTTGTGCTGGTTCGATCATCGATAGCGACACCTGTTGTCGTAAAGCTCTGGGTAACCAATTCGAATCGATAGATCTCATATTGGTTCGTGCTCGGATTCCAGAGCGAGCCCCACCATAAATCGTCATTATACCACAATTTACTCTGCGGCTTTTCTCCGGTAGGTGTAGAAGTGACATTGGTTCCGAAATTATGATCCCGGTACCCGACCAATACCGACTCGGAATTTGCTTTTGAAAAACAAATCAGAATCATGGTCAACAAAAGAAAATGTTTTTTCCAGGGAAATGATAGGAATGCCATTTGTCGTCCCCATTTTTGTTTAATAGCCTCAGTGGAATTACATAATGTAAATATTTCGGGTTCTATTTTTTTGGCCCCTCGCAAAAGCAAAAAATAGGACCCCATATTCTATTTAGGCTATAGGCTGATAATGGGTTGACTGATTGATGATAAACGGATAAGCGTGAGATCGTTTATAATGGCCCACTTTTCACCCATGCCCTTTTACAAGACAGAGGAACTGTTTGCAAAAGCGCTGATTTGATGAAAAGAATAGTCACCGGGAAAGGTAAAAGAGAAAACACCATGGTTTTGGAAATTATTCCATTATTTAACCAATTTTAAATTATTCTTTAATCATCTGCACATGCACACGAATTTTGGTGGGCGCTGCCGGTGCGACCTTGTCCTCGACCGGTTCTAAATACACCGCCATAGACAACAGAGTCTGGTCAGAATTAATAACCAACTGTTTATTAATGGGTTCGAACACCTCCCCCGAAAAGACGAGCGTATAAATTCCGGGCATGACCCCTTTAAAAATGAATTGACCTGTCGAGTCAGTCAAAGACGCAGCAATGATTTCCGATTCTTGAAAAAGCTCGAGTCGGGCACCCGCGATATAATTGCCAAGGGTAGAGTTGCGCAAGAAACCAGTAATATCGATCGGGGCTTTTGGCGCCAAACCGGGATGATGTGTCCAGCAAGTCCAGCCAACATTTTTCCCGGGTGATGATACCTGCGGTGCAGAGAAATCTTGATGATAATAGTAATTCACGAGAAAGGGCTGCCATGTATCATCGCCTTCGGCAGGAAAATTGGCTTGTTCATATAGCCATTGAAAAGCGCGGAAAAGAGCCATATCTTCCCAATTCCACACATCAAATCCCGCACGATGTAGCATTACAGCCTGTGCCAGCGCCCCCTGTAATCCTTCATAGACATAATTTTCTTTGGGAGGTGGCCATTGAAAGTCTCCTCCCCGGCGTTGGTCATCGCAAAGTACTCCGTCGATAGAGTGTCCTTGTTTAAGGGCACCTTTGGGATTGATCCCCACAGGATTGTCAGGATCGGCTTGCCAATCGAGATCGCCATAATCAAATCCTGCATATGAATTTCTATCGCCCAGATAGCCTTTAAAAATTTGAGCTGCCGCCTGAAGCTCACGCATATCATTTAGATAAAGGGCGATTGCCAGCCGAGCAGCACCGGCATGAGTGCCCCAATTATTGGGTCGATCAGCTTGGGTGGAAACGATGGTCCGGCCATCAAAATCACGATAAAGCAAAGCGGCTAGCCAGTCGCGGAACGTTTCGTTATTACGCACTGGAAGACCAACAAGGTCAGCAGCGATGACGATAGACACCAGGTTACGACCCAGTGCCAAAGTGCGGGAACCGGTCTCTGTTCCCATTGCTCCCAGACAAGCATCGATGACCTCTTGCCGATAAGAGGATTCTCCTGTTCGAGCAAAGATCAGTGCCTTGGCCAATACCATAACATCACTTTTATCATCCTGATCCGAGAGATCAGGAATCGAAAGTGGAGAATCGGCGGCATTTTTCAATGCTTCCCAGGCTGGACCTTGCATAGGAATGTGGGACAATTCGCTGGCAAAAATCCAAATACCATATGTGGATTGTGCAAAAATGATCTCTGTGCATATCACCAGAACAGTAAATAAAACCATGCCTATTCTTTTCATATAGCCCCCAAGATGTGATGACAGATACAGTCCAAAATGCTGTACAAAAATGTCTATAATCCCAAATACCCCTCTGATTCATAGCATTATCGATTCATATTGGAAAAACAATATGGCACAGATCTTTTATACAAACCATAGGTCAATGCGAACAAAATGGAAGGTTATAACAGTTTTAACATCAGTGATAAAAAGAGTATTTCCCCAAGGTACAGAAAAAACAGAAAAAGACGGAGCACGCAAGGGCAGAACTCTCTTATGGCCTCAGCTTCTAAGAGAGAAACTCGCGTGCTTTCCGCCAACCTTATTTCAAGAGTTGCATACGTCTTGTAATCATTTCTTGACCCAGGGAAAGTTTATAAAAGTAAATTCCACTGGGCAATTGATTGCCGGCTTTATCAACGGCCTGCCAATAAATTTGATATTGACCGGCGGATTGCTTTTCACTAACAAGTTGTGCAATTTGCCGCCCTCGGACATCAAAAATTGCCAAGTTCACCGAAGCCTCTTTTTGAAGTGTATATTGTATGGTTGTCCCTGGGTTAAAGGGATTGGGATAGTTTTGCAATAAATTCATATCTTCGGGTGCAATGACGGTGGTGAAATTGTTTGGAGCAGATTCGCCACCACTGACACGGCCTCGTAATTCCAGTGCCACAACAGCATAATCTACTTTGCGACTATAATCACCAACTAGATTAATGCTCCCGGTCATAGTCTCTTCCCTGTCATAAAGTGCGAGACCTGCGACATCTCCTCCGCTGCCATTATAGAGTGTTGCACGCTGGGCAAAGTTGGATTCTGTATTAAATCTATAATGCCTCGTGGCGGTCGCCAGTACGAGTCGTGAATTTTGGCTCGTAATATTCATCGGCATGGAAAATGAATCGGTATCTTTTCCTCCTGTACACGTTCCATCAATACCGTTGGTATTCATGGTCACCAGATTGGCGATCGGATTATTTGCGTCGATATTCTGATATCGACTAATTGTCATGACAGCATTTTTCCAACTATTTTCAAATCGTGCTTTGACGGGTTGGGAAAAATTAGCATCGCCAAAAGCCATCCAAACATGGATGCCGGTTGCCTCGCGGGCACCACATTGATTGGCAACAGGAAACCAGTCGAGTCCCATTCCCGTAACACCGGATATATCTCTATACGGCTTGGTAACCATTGTGACGAGAAAAAATTGGCCCGAGCCAAAAGAAAAAGAGGATTCTGTTTCGATAAAGTCCGAGCGAGATGCGGTACCATTGATGGTTTGCTCATGTACCGGCACGCTCACAGACCCGTCGCTCTGGGACTGGAGAAAATTGGCCACCACCGAAATATTGGAATCAATGACCAACGACAGCGGATTGGCATCGCTATCAATATCCCCGCTCCAACCGGCAAAGACCCATCCACTTGAGGGCTGAGCTGTGAGTTGTACATCCGTTCCTGCCGGATACTCTGTTTCATTGGGCTCAATCAATATAGTACCAGAGCCTATTGTCTCTGTGGAAAGGGTAAAACCTTCTTCAGCCGGTGCATCGGAATCGCTCGTGCGTTGAAGGACAATTTCCAGTTGATGTTTCAATGAGCCACTTGCGATCACACAGGAGAGCTGGCTGGTTTGATATAAATCACAGCTGGCAATAAGGGTATAGTCACCGGTAGCGAGACCTTTAAACTGGAAGGATCCCAAAGTACCACACTGTTGACTGGCAATCTTGCTGCCGGCGAGATAGAGTTCTATTTGAGCGGCAACAGGACTTTCGCTATTCGAATCAAAGACAGTGCCTGCAATCGAACCGGTTTCCTCATTCACAAGTGGAGGAACACTCTCATCCCGTTGAGAGGCATGAGTCCAGTCAGTCCAGCCCATATTTTTACCGGTTCTTGCCGGGGCGGATTCATGAAATGATGTCCCATAATGATAATCTACCACCCAGGGAGACCATTCATCATCACCTTCTGCTGCCCAGCCGAGATTATACAAAAAGTTAACGGCCCGGAGTATTGCCTGATCTTCCCAGTTCCAGGTATCATAACCCGCTCTATAGAGAATTTCAGCCTGCACCACGATACCCTGCAATGCTTCCCAGGGATATCCTGTTTCATCCGGAGGCCAGATAAAACTGCCTCCCCGGCGCATATCATCGGGCAATACACCGTCTATCAAATGCCCGGATTTCATTGCACCCTTGGGATTCACACCTACCGGATTATTTTCATCGACTTGCCAGGATAATTCTCCGTAATCAAAGTCATCATAAGACTGCCGGTCACCGAGATATCCTTTAAAGACTTTGGCTGTTCGATCTAGCTCTGCCTGATCGCCCAAATAGACGGCGACTGCAGCACGACTGGCTCCGGCATGAGTGCCCCAGTTATTGGGTCGGTCTTCATGCGTAGAAACCAATGTTCGGCCTGATAGCTCTTCGGTCAACGTACGGCGCAGCCATGTCCGAAATCGGCTATCCTCTTCTGAGGGCAACCCCACCAGGTCGGCGGCGATCACATAAGCAGCCAATTCACGAGCCAATGCCAAAGTGCGACCTCCGACCTCAGTGTCAATGGCCGCCATACAGGTCTGAATCACTTCATTACGGTAATCTTGTTGGCCAGTACGCGCAAAAACCAATGCCTTAGCCAAAATTCTCACATTCGTCGGGTCATCCTGATTAGATAAATCAGGTGTACCCATTGATGAATTTGCAGTTGCGAGCAATTGCTCCCAGGCAGCACCGGATGTCGGTAACTGGGCCAACTCATCCGGATGGATCCAAATTCCTTTGCTGGCGAAAAGAGCGATGGGTAGCGACATGATGCAAATCAATTGAAGAATCATACGAAAAGAAAGATGCTTTAACATGATAAAACCTCCATACCTCATACAAGCAAGACTAATTAACCCCTAGGGGGTATTCTAATTGGGCGTTTGAATTTCAGACTTTATCTTTTCAGGGCATAAGTATCCTCCATAATTATATAATTATTTTTTTACAACTAGACGTACGTAACCGGTTACATCGCAGGATGGTTTATATCGCTGCGTGAGCTCTAGATGCGTTTCTCAGTGATTCGAAGTGATTTAATTGTCTTTTCCGGGTCTGAGCAGTTTTTGGGGTCAGCGGTATTCCGAAAGATGAGAAAATGTCGTATTTCAAATTTTGTCTAATGACTTCAAAAACGAAATTCTCTCACAGCCTCGTCATAAATCTCCTTAAATAACTATCGTAAAAACAAGTGTATAAAATTTTTCCGTCTCATCAACCCTTATCTACAGCAATCGTTGTGCCAAACAGGGTATTTTTGCACGAGTTAGACAAAAAGAAAAAATGAACCAAGATCTATAGCCGTTGAAGCGATAATGGGCCTTTCTTTAAAGAACAAAATATTATATACTTATGAGAGAAACTTTGATTTAATATAATCTAAAAATGATAAGTAAATAACTTGATATTTCTAATAAGAAAAGTTTTTGGGGAAATATTCAGAAATGGGAATTTCACCACACCAATGTGTCAAAAGACCATGTCACCCGGTGTCAAAAAAAGAAGACAATGAGGAGAAAAAAAGAGGAATGATGAGGACAAACAAAAGAGTCAATGTGTCAAATAGAGTTTATGCGAAATCAAGTGTTTTCCTTTCAGGACTAAAAAATAGATGCCACTCGCGCAAGGCTGGCCATTCAGGTCGGACCCATCCCATAACAGGGTATGGCCTCCTGCAGGTTTTTCTCCCTCAAGCAAGACCTTAACCAATTGACCATTACTGTTACAAATCAATAACTGACACTTTTGCGGTTGATCAAGGGTAAAAAACAGCATAGTGTGGGTTTTAAATGGGTTGGGAGTTGAGCCGAGCTCCAGAATAGTAGGATTCTCAGGTTGATTATTATATGCCAGGCCCGTATTAAAATCAGGTTGACAAGCCGGATAACCCAGGTCGATAATATCTCTCCAGTCATAAAGATGATAACGGCTATTGTCCTCGTCATGAACCACCATAAATCCAAAAGGATAATCATCGATCTCCCGAAAAGAGCTCACGTCCAATCCGTCAGTGCCCAGGCCGGTATTGCCTTCGTGGTCGGTAAGCTGAATGGTTCCCAAAAATGTATTTGGGGGTTTACGGTCATAAATTTTTACTGTGGAATTTCCCTGGCTGGACAACAACAGATATCCGGAACTGTCGGGGCATGCATAGAGACAAAAACCTTCTCTATCCCCTTTAATGCTGTCCGCGGTGGCAAATAACATCAAAGCATCTGAAGAGCTGTCAGGATCTGCATAAAACTTGTGAATCCCCTTTTCTTCTTCCGGGGCATAGAAATAACCCAGTTCATCATCGGCGAGGAATCCTTCTGCAACATCACCTTGATAATCTAGATCTCGAACAGGTAAAAGTTTGACGACGCTGTTTGAATCCGTAAAGAGATGATACTGTCTCAATGCCCCATCATCCTTGGGGCGTTCAAAGACGAACATTGCCCCATCAACGGCTCGGCGATAAAGACAAAATCCATAGCTATCTTTTTGCAAATCATTGTTTTCGCTGTTTTTATCCAATATTTGCACCAAAACAGTGCTGTCCGTATAATGCGGATTCACCTTAAATAGAGCAAGCTTGCCCGCATTACGCAAATTGGCAGCCACAATATCAGCCATAGACCCCTTGAGGTCAAAATCATATCGGACATCGACATTATTGACTGCAGTTTCCTGAGGCAAGTGCTGAAGAAGCTCGCCATTTAGACTCCACACATAGAGGCCTGTTTTTTTATCAGTGCCTATAATGACGCTTTTTTCGGGTAATGAACGATGAATCCAGATTGCCGGATCATCTGCATATCCAAAGGTGGGAGAGGTACTTTTAACAGGTTTGACGGAATTCTGGGCAAGGCCTGCACCCATTAAGAAAAGGAATAAACTCAAAATAATATTTTTCATAGTGTCTTTTCTTTTTGTAGATGAGATGTCAGTTGTCTGGTTAAATGAATAGCATAGAGCATGATTCCAATGGCAAAAATAAATTCAATGATTTCATTAAACTCTGCGGCGAAAAATTCAAATCCTTTTGGAAAGAAGGAGCTGGAACTATCATGAATATAGTTTCATATTAATTATTGTAAATGTAAATTATGAGCCTTTCCTGCTAAATAATGATGAAAATAGGTATTCATTCGCTCATCGCTTGCCAAAATCAATAGACCAGTATCCCCGTTAATATTATGCTTGGAACTCGATGGATTGTTGATATCGTGTGCCTGATAGTCCATAATCAGAGGCTGACCAGGTCCGGGCTGAAAAAAAATGTCATTCATAAAACTTTTGCTGAGATACACACCCGATGAATGATTTTTAATTGCGCTTGTAATAACATATAAACTCTGATTGTCTTCGTTGATGAGCAATATAGGACGTGTTTGTCTATCTTTGACCTTACCAACAGGATAATGCTGCCAAAACCCTTGTGGCTTTCGTTTTAAGAGGACAATCAAAGGCTCTGCTGGTTCCGTCAGGCTGGTTTTTGTCACTGCCCAAACAATCCCTTGATATGTCTTTAAGTGAATATGATCATCAGCCATTTCTTTTCCGGGAATATGCAGAGCAATTTCACGTTCTCGCCAATCCATATCTCGTGCACTGTCAGGATGAATGGTGAAATAAATCGTGTTGGAAATTTGATCGCTCCACATCACACCAATATTTCCTTCAAAAGAGATGATCGAAGAGATGGTCTCAAGATCCAGATCATCTCCTTGTGCAGGTAAAAAAAAGGGTTCACCCCAAAAGCGATCATCATCCAGACTGCGATTGATCATAATATGACCTGCAAAGGGCCAGGTAACCCATAACTGTCCGGTTGAATCTTTTTCAAGTACCAGTGATTCGGATTGATGGGCGTTAATAATCGTTGGAAAACCCGTATCCAGTCGGTAGAGTTTTTCTATCGGATCATACTGATATCGATATAATCTTGCGCTCGATTCCTCATCTGCAATTTTGCCCGTTTTAATGAAACAGTGTGAAGCCACGTAAAGATAATCACCATCCCATAATACGTCACATTTTGAATTGAGCCTGGGATCAATGGCAACACCGGTGTTTTCCCATCTTTGGTGATCGTCGTTCAAACGATGAATAGAAAAACTTTGTAAATAGGGAGACCAGAGTATGCCCCACCATGATTGATCATGAAACCATAATTTGCTCTGGGGTTTTTCACCAGTGGGAGAACCAATAATCTGTTCACTAAAAGTCGTTCCTCTATACCCTATGGGGTGTACGCCCGGATGAACCGCTTGAACGACCATATATAAGACGAGCAGGATCCCGGCCGGGATGGTCTCCCAAAAAAGAAATCGGACAGACCATCCCGTGTCTTTTGCCCCGGGAAGATAATCTTGGTTCAAATCAAAACTTTTAGGACCTGATGACATGGCTATCGTACCAGATTCATTTGGAGAATTTTTGTTTCACCAGGGATTTTAATTCGTAAAAAGTAAAATCCGCTGGAGACAAACTCAGACCTATTATCGTTCCCTTGCCAGCGAAAAGTGTGAGAGATCGGAAGAGCGTCGTGTAGGGAAAGAGT
>CAYNUX010000069.1:0-12719 GCA_964400115.1 uncultured Cytophagia bacterium | reverse complement strand
ACCCTGTGCATGCAAAAGTTTGGATTGTTCAAACTTTTTATTTTAACTGCAAATGAATGCCAGAGTTCCATGACTAGCGCTTGCAAATGACATAAAAGGTTTGTAGTTTCTACAGCATTTTTTTCCGGGTTGATGAACAGGAGGAAAGATGGAGTCGTATTTCGTTGTATTCGTTACCTGCCCCAATCAGCAAGAGGCAGAAAAGATTGTTGATATAGGTTTAAAAGCTCGATTAATCGCTTGTGGAAATATTATACCTGGAATGCAATCTTTGTTTCATTGGCAGGGGAACATATCATCCGAAAAAGAGGTTCTCATCATAATGAAAACCCGGCAAAAACTATTGGATGAGTTGATCCAGTGGATCGAGAAGGAACATTCTTATAAAGTTCCTGAAATCATAGTATTACCTATTGTTGGTGGTTCCGGAGATTATTTGAATTGGATTAAGGAAGAGACGTCGCAATGAATTCGTTTAATTTGACCGTTCTGGGTTCAGGAACTTGTGCACCGACCAAAGAGCGATCATGTGCATCTTGTCATTTGCAAATCGGATCCCAGAGCGTACTCATGGATATTGGTTTTGGAGCCATGCGACGTTTGACTGAAAGCCAGATTGATTATCGACAAATCGATACTGTTTTGATCAGCCATTTGCATCCTGATCATGTGTCCGATCTTGTTCCGCTTGTCATGGCCTTGACATTTACGCCGGATTTTAAACGTGAACGCCCGCTGCATCTTTTCGGCCCTCCGGGCTTTGAATCATTTTTATTGTCCATGCAATCGAACTATGGCGAGTGGCTTTTCGATAATCAAAATTTTGATAAAATCATTACAGAGATTAATCCGTCGGAATCAAGGGTGTTTGATGGCTGGCATTTGCAAGCTTTTGGTATGGATCATAAAGATTCGAGTTTAGGGTACAGGATAAATGCCTATGACAAGATTCTTGCTTATACCGGAGACACTGCCTTTTGTCCGGAACTGTTGGATTTGATCCAAAATGCTGATTTAGCCCTCATAGAGTGCTCGTTTCCAGACAATAAAGTCGTGGGAAAGCATCTGTCACCCACTCTGGCCGGACAGGCCGCAAAAAAGGCTCAGTGTAAGCGAGTTTTATTAACTCATTTTTATCCGGTTATGGATCCGGAACAAGCAAAGAAGATCTGTCGTACCCAATTCAAGGGGCCCGTCGAATCAGCTTTTGATCTCATGTCGATTGACATATAATTTTCAGGATTGCTCTTTGTCCTCTAGCAAGCGAATAAAAATTACACTCTTTGCATCATTATTGTTGCATCTGATTTTTGTGGCAGCGTTTCGTCCGGTCTCTTTATTGGACGGTCTGCTCGTTAAGGAGCAGCAAAGCGAGCCCGATCCGCCCCCTATCGAGTTTGAGCTGGTTCCTGATCAGCAGAGAGAACTGGTGGAAACCCCTGCCGACGCTGCGACCGACAAGGTACCCCAAGAGACCCCCTTTTTATCGGACAAGACCGCTCGTGCTCGAGATGAGAATCCGGCGACAACCCCCGAGAATGTGCCTTTTAGCGATGGCCGAACAGAGTACCGGGTTTTTGCCGGAGGCGAAGGGCAGCTCGGATCTATTCCGCAACCACAAGAAACGCAAAAGCAGACAGAGCAGAACGAGCAGCAAAAAGAGCAGGATGACTCGAAAACCGTTGAATCCGAGATCGAACCCGAGATTGTTCAGGGTCAAGATGACCCCCAGGCTGTTCGACAGCAGCAAAAAACTCAACCCTTTAGTCCCGATCGACTTCGTAGCGGCAGCCGCCGGCAAACAGCCAATGCAAACAGTTTTACGGACGATGCAAACTGGAGTCAAAAAGAGTTTTCAGCAAAAGATCTGGGGGGCGTAAGTCTCAATACCTATGCCTGGGATTTTGCTCCCTATATTCTGGCGATGAAACGCAAAATAAAAAATCATGTCTATCCTCCTCCGGCTTTTTATCAAATGGGAGCGATCGATGGTGAAACCGTGCTGCGGTTTCGCGTCCAAAGAGATGGGACTGTAACCGATTTGAATGTCCTGGATTATAAGGGACATAAGACCTTGATGCAAACAAGTGTGAATGCGGTAAATGCCAGCCAAAGTTTTAAGCCCTTGCCAGATGATTTTCCTGAAAAATATTTGGAATTGACCTGGACTTTTGTATATTCGATATTGCGCTAGCGAAAATAGGATGTTAAAACATGTTGGAAACGATCTCATATCTCTCGAGAGGCGGCATCGTCATGATTCCGCTGTTGTTGAGCTCTATTGTCGGGCTTGCCATTATCATTGAGAAAAGCTTTACCTTGCGGCGGTCAAAAATTTTGATCCCTGAAATCATATCGGTCATTGAATCCATTACCAGTGAAAAAGACATTCGACTGGCACAAACGATTTGCGAGAGAAACAAAGGCCCTTTTGCCAATATTGTGCTGACCGGATTGCGACATCAACACCTGAGAAAAGAGGAAGTCAAAGAACTGATCGAGGATCAGGGCCGTCAGGAAGTGCGTAGTCTACAGGTCGGTTTGACCTCGTTGGAAACCATTGCAGCGGTGGCTCCTTTACTGGGATTATTAGGTACTGTCCTGGGTATGATTAAGGTCTTTAATGTTATTTCTGCTCAAGGTGCAGGCCAGGCGAACTTGTTGGCTGGCGGCATTTCAGAAGCCCTGATTACAACTGCTACCGGATTGGTGATCGGGATTCCAATACTGGTTGCGTATCACTATTTTTCCAAACGAGCGGAAAGCTTTATCCTCGATATTGAAAAGTATGTTACTTTTTTACTGCAAAAGATGCGCGAATTGGATCGATTTCCCGTCACTTCTGAGCAGGAGTAAGCGGTGAAACTCGTCGATCAAAATAAAAAATCAATCGGTTTAAATGTAACCTCCTTAATAGACGTCCTTTTTATCTTGCTCATCTTTTTTATGGTGACTTCAAATTTTATCGAGCAGCCTGGCATGAAACTCGAGCTGCCTGAGACCAAAACCCAGGAGGTTGCCCGGGTCGAGCAGCTCACGATATTTGTTTCAAAGGACGGCGAAATTTTCCTTAATGATCAACCTGTAGAGTTGTCCGAGTTGTCCGGCCAATTGAATCAATACAAAGATCAGGAAAACAAACAGACACTGATTTTAAAGGCCGACAGAGCCGCTTCACACGGATTGATCGTTCAAATCATGGATGTCGCAAAACAAATGGGACTCTCTAAAATCGTTATCGGCACACGTACCGAATCGGGAAGCTCTTCTTAATCTATTATGAGAATAGACTATGAATGACTCTGGTCACACAGAGAAAGGCCTAAAACGGGAATCCATTCTGGCTGCTCTTGCAGATTTTAGTGATCGTATCCAGGCAGCTGAGAATTATGCCCAATTGTCAAAATTGACTTTGGAAACGATAACCCGTTTGGTTAAAAGTTCTTTAGCTTTAATTTCTATTTATGACCTGGAAAAAAATCGATTGATCCTGGAAGAGAATACAGGGGCTGAAATTGAACGTAAAGAACAGCCGCGGATAGCCCTGGCTCAAAATATTACGGAAATGTTGGATGAAGGCTGGGAAATCCTCGGTCCTTCACCAACGGAGATCAATAATTTTTATGTTCTGTATGACCCTGACCTGAATAATTTTTATGTGGAATTCAGAATACCTTTTTTCATCAAGGAAGAGTTGGTTGCGGTCATTTCGCTTTCAAAAAAAGAATCCGGAACAGATTACACGGTTGAAGAGATCGATATTCTTCGTGTTTTGGCAAATTATATTTCTTTGGTTAGTGAGCGCATCAGTGAAAAGTCAAAGTCTGTGAGTGCAACTCGTCCGCGACCCTTTCAAAAGCTAACCTATCAATATGTTCGCCAGGACGATTACAGCGAGATATTGGGAGAATCCGAAGCGATCCGGCAAATCATTCGTATTATTGATAAGGTGGCCAAAGAAAATGTGCCGGTATTAATTAGCGGTGAAAGCGGGACTGGAAAAGAATTGGTGGCCCGGGCAATTCATCGCAAAAGCAAACGCAGTGAAAAGCCTCTGGTAGCCATGAACTGTGCAGCACTGCCCGATGCACTGGTGGAAAGCGAACTGTTTGGCCATGAGAGGGGAGCCTTTACCGGTGCGACCTGTCAGAAAAAAGGCAAGTTTGAATTCGCTGACGAGTCTACGCTTTTTCTCGACGAGATTGGTGATATGAGCATGACCACTCAGGCAAAGCTGTTGCGGGTTTTGCAAGATGGTACTTTTCAGCGAGTGGGAGGTAATCAAACGCTTCATTCTGACGTTCGTTTGATTGCTGCAACGAACAAAGATCTGATTAAAAACATCGACAATGGCACCTTTCGCCAAGATCTCTATTATAGAATCAATGTCGTACAGATTGAAATCCCGCCGTTACGCGAGCGCAAACAGGATGTGCTTTTGCTGGCCGAATATTTTTTTCATGTCTATAATAATACATTTAACAAAGACCTGGTGGGTCAAAGTTCTCAGGTTATAGACTGGTTACAGGAATATCCCTTTCCCGGAAATGTGCGGGAACTCAAGAATGTCATGGAACGCGCTGTGATACTGGAAACAGAAAATGTCGTCACCCTATCTTCCATGCCTAAATCTCGTCGTAAAGCCATTCCAACGCCTTTTTTTCAACCCTCTTCCAATAATCATCTCAGTCTGGAAGATCTGGAAAAACGTCATATAGAAGCTGTACTCAAAGAGACCGGGTTTAACAAGAGTGCTGCTGCCCGGCAATTGGGAATTGCCCGCAAGACCCTCCGTGAAAAGATCGAGAAATATCATATCAAGGAATAAGGTCCGTGAATTAAATATGCAGACGGCTTGGATCATAAAGTGCCAGGAACATGGTAAAGAACGTACCAGCGGTACAAATCGTACCAATGCCCCCGAATGCCAGCCTTAGGAATTTAACTTTTCAGCCAAACCCCTAAAGTACTTTAAGTAAGATCGAGTAAAAAACATTTTTTTCAAACAATGTTTGGTACGACGATTGTTGTGCAGAGAGTGACAATCAATTAACCTAAACATTTGGAGAGAATTATGAAACGCTTGATCGCACTTTTGGCCATTTTTGCAATGGTTGTTATTTCCGGAACCAGTGTATTTGCAGGAGAAATGACGGCAAAAGACAAAGAACTGATCCAAAAATTAAGCCATCAGGACCTGACCAAGAGAATCGATGCGGCCCAAAAACTTGCAGAGCGTGATTGCAAAGGCGCCGAAGAAGAATTGATTCATATGTTAAAGAATGATAAAGAGTTTCAGGCTCGCATCGTGGCGGCAACCAGCCTTATGAAAATCGGTGAGGAGAAAGCTTTAAAGGCTATCCAGCTGCAAGCTGAACAAGATGACGTAAAAACTGCAAGAACTGCGATGAAAGGGATTGTGGGCAAGATGCAGGCTCGTCAATCAAGTTAAGGGCAATATTAAAATAAGGGATGCGTTGATTCGCGTCTAATGCATTATTATCGCGGTGATCGAGTTGCCGCGATTTTTTTTATCTCCTTTGCAGTGAATTCTGCGCCGGATAAATCCATTCGGGGCCAGTGCTGTGGTTTGTTCAACAGATTGTTCAACGCAGTCCAGTTCCCTGCGATCAACTCCTGTCGTTCTATTTTTTCGGACGTGGCATATTTTCTTAATGCTGCTTGGAGGACAGGTTCTTCTGCAAAATCATTCCTGGGGATATAGAGCAATCGTGTTTGATTGGCGATGCAATCCGATACGATTCCATAGCCGGGTTTCGATAAAGCGATTCGGGCTGTTTTTACCAGATCCTGAAATAAAAACTGTCCTTCTTTGATCTGTTTAAATTGCGGATGAGGAATGTGAAAGGTAGCCAATCCGGTCAGGTCTTTGGGTAATATTACTTTTTCCCAGTTTATGTTCGTCAGGTCATTTTCACGCAAGGCGATGAGGAATATTTCTTTTTCTAATTCTAGCTCGCTTTTTATTGACCTGCCATCGGCACCTGATTTTCTGCATACCACCGGGACATTGACGATATTCGGGAATGCGGACATGTCGCCATAAAACGGCAGTTGATACAAAATATCGGCTTTGGCATATCGTTGTTGTATAAACTCAATCACAGACTCAAACGCTGGGAATTCATCCCGGAAGGGGGTATAGATCCAGTCCCACGAAAAATTACCCACCGCCACAGAGGGTAGTGAAAGCTGATCAGCGATTTCAAAGGCCAGAGGAGTGATGTCGCTGACAATTACATCCGGTTTTATGGTTTCGAGGTCCCTGAGCTGTTTCCGGATAAGGGAAGGGGCTTGTGCAATGAGGTCGATGTTGGCTTGCAGGGTTGCTGGCTTGTCGACATGAAAACTGTCTCTTTGCAAGACACCAGTGTCCAGTGTTGTCTCTTGATAGGTGATTCTGTTCTGTGGCAGCACTTTGAACAGCCATTCGGGAGCTTTTGTGCGAATATGGACGCGACACTTTATGTCCTGATCGAGCAGCTGTTTTATGATTTCGATGGATCGTACGGCATGGCCATAGCCATGACCGGTAATATAATAAACGATATTCATAATGGACAGTTGTTTTGAGTGGCTCTTGAGTCAAGTATCAGGCCTCTGTGGTGATTAAGATCTTTAAAAGAGCTCTCACCACAGAAAGCCTGAAAAAATTTACAAGGTTTTTTTAAAAAGCCATATCGTAAAGCTGTCATAATAAATTGGGTCGCAGCCACCGGCTGCACCGGAGTTCTTTGTGTTCTCGCTCACGGCGTTTGATTTTGTGACTCAAATTATGCTCGTTTGCTATCCCAATAGAAATAAAGACTGAGCAGAGCAAAGAGGGATAAACCCAATATTTCACCGCTATGACTTTCAGCCCATTCGGTAAGGATGATGGGTTGAATAAAGGCGAGCTCATCAAATCGAACATATTTTAACAGGGCAGAGAGAACTCCCATGATAGCTCCACCGGCAATAAATCCGGATGCGATCAGAGTTCCTCGTTCACGTCGTTTGCGTGCCACATTTTCTTCTTTGGCGCTTTTAGCCACAAAATAGGCAATGATACCGCCCACAAGCAACGGGGTGTTGAGTTCCAATGGCAGGTACATTCCCAGTGCAAAGGCCAGAGGAGGAATGCCAACCATCTCGAGAATTCCGGCAAAAATCGCTCCGGCGAGATAGAGCAGCCATGGAGCTGGCTGATTCGACATCAACGGCTTTATGACAGCAGCCATGGCATTGGCTTGCGGAGCAGCGAGCTGACTACCGGGTCCAAAGCCATATGTTTCATTGAGCATCATGATGACAAGTCCGACCGAAGCCGCTGCGACCAGTGTGCCGAGAAATTTATATTTTTGTTGTGTGATGGGGGTTGTTCCCAGCCAATAGCCGATTTTCAAGTCAGTGATGAATCCTCCGGCCATCGAGAGAGCAGTACAAACCACCCCTCCGATGATCAATGCGGAAACCATTCCTGTGGGCCCGGCTAATCCGACACGTACGAGCAGGACAGAAGAAATGATCAGGGTCATGAGAGTCATGCCGGATACGGGATTGGTGCCAACAATAGCGATGGCTCTTGCTGCCACCGTGGTAAATAAAAAGGCGATAATGGCGACGATGAGCAACCCGACCACGGCATGCCAAATATTGTTTACGACGCCGAGCCAGAAAAAGAGAAAGATAGCCAAAAGGACCAGGAGAATGATTCCCCCGACTGTACCCATCCGCATATCTTTTTGCATGCGATTTTCAACGGTTTGGTCGAGGGCTTTGCCGCCGATAATCTCTTTCCAGGCCAGAGTCATCGCGCCTTTGATAATTCCTGATGATTTGATAATGCCAATGAGTCCGGCACAGGCAATGCCACCGATGCCGATGTGCCGTACATATGAGCTGAAAATTTCCTCAGCACTCATATTTGCGATCAGTGTAGAGGCGGTACTGCCCACGACGACATCGAGGTGTTGGCCAAAAAAGTAAATGACGGGAATAAATACAAACCAGGACAAAAAAGATCCTGCTGTAATGATGGCTGAATACTTTAGCCCGACAATATATCCGAGTCCTACGATAGCGGCATCGACATTGAGTCGAAATACCAGTTTTGCATCGTTAGCCAATCCCTGCATAAAGGGTATGGCCCGGCTGTTAAAGACTTCTCCCCACCAATGAAAGGTGGCCATAAAAAAATTATAGATTCCTCCGATGCCCATTGCTTTGAGCAGGATTTTGGCTTGTTCGCCGCCGGATTCTCCGGCGATGAGAACTTCGGTGGTCGCAGTGGCCTCTGGAAAGGGAAACATACCGTGCATTTCCTGGACAAAGTATTTTCGGAAAGGAATCAAGAATAGAATACCCAGAAATCCTCCAAAAAGTGAGGAGAGAAAAATCTGAAAAAATTGCGCATCCAGGTCGAGGATATAAATCGCAGGGATGGTAAAGATAGCCCCGGCAACGACAACACCAGAAGCGGCTCCGATGGATTGAATAATGACATTTTCCGAGAGAGCGTTTTTGCGTTTTGTGAAAACAGAGGTGCCAACTGCCAGAATGGCGATCGGAATCGCAGCTTCAAAGACCTGACCTATCTTCAAGCCCAGAAATGCTGCAGCTGCTGAGAAAATAGCGGCATACACAAGCCCCCAGATCAGAGAATAGGGGGTCACCTCGGGTAAGGGTTTATCAACAGGAACCACGGGTACATATTCTTCGCCCGGCTTTAGCGGTCGATACGCATTTTCCGGTAAAGACTTTTCGTTGGTTTGCATAGCTCAGTTCTCCATAGTGCCCTAACTTGTTTGCTGGACAATATATTGAATCGTCGAATGGGATGCAAGGATTAAGTAGGAATTGAGTTTTGATAAGGAACTATTAACGCAGTTGTTAGGGGGGTGATAAGAGTATTGTATTCATCGATAAAAGAATGTATATTGTTTTGCTCATAACGAGCATTTCGGCATTTTCTGTCCAAATTTATTACGAGCTTTTTATTTCCAGTTGAGGATTTTGATGCAATTCATTTTTACGGCCGGGTTTGGTTTTATACGCGTATTTTGTCGCCATCTGCCCCTTTTGGGTATTTTCTGGATAGGATTGACGATGGGGTGCAACACCCATCCGGACTCGGTACATCAGGAAACACTTGCTCTCTCTGACGGGCAGGGGCGTCTGGTGCATTATTATGCAAAAGAAATAAAAAGAGACGGCCATATCCTTTTTCTAAATGTCGATTTTCCGCAATGGGAGATGACTGCCCGTAAGAGTTGCATGCAAGGATTTGATGTTTGGATGCTTGAATCGGTGGAGACGGACGCTGACGCAAGGATCATTAACGAGTGGGTTCAAAGCCAAACCATCAGCAAATGGGGTCTGGTAACTTTGGATCGAATCGATTATCTGAATGATTTGCCGAAAGATGATCTTCCCCAGGCAATCGTTTGGATCAATCCGGAAACGGATGCCGGATTGCTGAATTTTTCAGAGAGGGACAGCATAAAGATCGCGACGGTTGTGGTGGCTTCAAACGAATCCACTGCGGTTTATCCGCAAGGCCGGCAGGTTTTTGAAAACATTCAGGAGCCCAAAAAGTTTGTGCTCTTGCACACCGAAAAGCTGAATTCCGATATGATTTCCACTGATCAGGAACCTATTATCAGGCGAGTCATTGTTTTGCTGATGCAGAGATATGTGCAATTGAAATTTTAAACTCTTGCAGAAAAGGCAAAATATTACTTGTTTTTTATTGAATGAAAATATACCTTTAAACAGTGTCCGTTTCATACGGATATCCTGCATCCTTACCTCCATATTTGGGACGGACGGTAAGAAGCGTTTTGACGTAACGCGAACGATAAGCGTTGTGTCGGGTGGTTGTGTGAAATCGTTCTTTACGTGCAATGGACCTCTGGTGAGCTTTTATTTTGGTCAAGCATCCCGCCTTTTCTTTATGAGAAATGCACCCAGGCTTAATGCATCATCCTTGCGCAAATATGACAGACGTAACGAGGACGGATTTGCGTATTCTCTATTTGACAATCGTGTGGCTATGTATATTCGGCAATGGTTTGCTCTGGTCTTTACCGAACAAGATTATTGTGTTAACCAGCGATCATTTTCAAGAATACGAGAATGCCAGAGAAGGATTTGTCTGTTCCTTTGACAAAGGCATAGAGATCGTCCAGTTGAATCTTCAGGGACGGATTGATGCGGATGAACAACTCGCATTCAGTCATGCTCTGAGTCGGGAAAAACCGGATCTTGTTCTCTGTATTGGGTCACCCGCAGCTCAATTTTTATCTCTTTCAAAAATCAATGTGCCTCTGGTTCATACGTTGGTTTATGAATTCAGGCATAGGGATGGGGAATTTTCCAATGATAGTTATTTGTATGCCATAGAGTATGAGTTGGAACCCCACACACAGTTTGCACTGATACGAAAAACATTTCCGGATATTGAGCGCATCTCTTGTTTGCTGCGTTTATTACTGATAGGGTTGACGGATAATCGAGGATTCTTTGCAACACCTCAAGAAAATATTGGAAAAGTTTGGTGTTCTTTTTAGTCGCAACGGAAAAACATATACTGCCAGTTTAAAGACCAGGTGGATTTTAGCGACTGCGACGATAACCATTGTTTTTTCATTTTTAGCGGGTGGATTTTTTATCAAATTCACCCTGGACAATTATAATATAGAGTTCCGCCGCTGGGCACTCTCTTTGACTCAGAATCTCGCGTTTCATATGGCGCCATCGACACTTGTTGAGGATCAGGTTCAACTGCAAAACTATCTACTGGGAATGATGAGTGGTGGTGAATTACGCTATGCTGTGGTTTTGAATTCTGAGCAAGAGATACTGGCGATCTGCCATCCGGACTGGCTATTCAACGACGAAATCTATTCCCATTCCCTGGCGGCGGACTCTATTCGTCATTATCAATCTTCCAAGGATGACCCGATATATCAGGTCGTCCAACCGGTCTTTGACATCAAAGAGCCGATCAACGATGAACGTTTGTTGTTTGCCCGTTCCTCGAGACATCAGGCGATCGGTCAGGTTCTCACAGGAGACCGGTTAGGAACTCTGGTGGTTGGGCTCTCTGCCCGTGATATGCATGAAAAAAAGGATGTGTTGATCAAGGGTACCCTGTGGTTTACTCTTGTTTTCATGTCCACCTTTATCGGTATCTGTGTGTTGATCGCAAATCGTATTACCAGGCCGATAAATTCGCTCGTTCATGCGACGAAAAGAGTAGCGATTGGAGATCTCGACCAAACGGTAGCGAATGGCCGAAAAGATGAGCTCGGATTGCTCGCCTATTCGTTCAATGACATGGTGGGCCGTCTCAGACGTTCCCAGGCGCGGTTGAAAGAATACACCGCAACACTCGAACAACACGTCAGAGAACGAACCCGATTGCTGCAGGAATCGGAACAAAAGTATCGAACCCTGTTCGAGCAGGTAGGTACTGCTGTATGTTTGCTGAATCTGAACAAGACGATCGCAATGGTCAATCCACAATTTGAAGCTCTGACAGGATTAAAAACATCGGATATTGAAAACAAGCATCAATTGACTGATTTTTTTATCGATAAAGATAGTGAACGTATCGATCAAGTGTTGGATCACGTCGAAAAACATAAAGACTTTCAAATTCACCATTTTGACTGTACTTTAAAGCGCGAGGCGAATATTTTTAAAAGTATTCATCTCTCGATTAAAAAAGTTCCGGAAAGCAATTATGTTCTTGCTTCCCTGACCGATGTGTCTCAACTGAGAGAGCTGGAAAACCAGTTGAATCGTACAAAGCAACTGGCTGCAATCGGAGAGATTTCTGCTTCGATCGCACACGAGATACGCAATCCATTGGGCGCGATCAAGACGTCTGTAGAGATTCTGCAAAACAGTCTGTCGTTACAAAGTGAGGATAAAGAGTTGATGAATATTATCTGTGAAGAGTCCTCCCGGTTGGATAATATCATCAGTGATTTTTTAAAATTTGCACGACTTGACAAGGCTCAATGTAAAGAGACTGATGTCAACAAGTTGATCAGAGAGACTCTGGTGCTATTCAAGGGAACATTTGGGGATAAAATTAAAGTCAAGTTGGGGCTTGACACCGTTCCAAAGATCTATGCCGATGCCAATCAATTGCGTCAGGTGATGATCAATATGATTGTAAATGCAACCGAGGCCATGCCGTGGGGGGGTGTCCTGGCCATTTCATCAACCACGGGATTGCGTCATCGATGGCATGATGAGCGAATGGTCATTATTCGTATTCAGGACAATGGGCTGGGGATAGAAAAGGAACAGATCAAGAAAATTTTTCACCCCTTCTTTTCTTCCAAGGAAAAAGGCGGGGGAATGGGACTATCGATATGCGACAGGATTGTGCAAAATCATCGGGGCGAAATCGCAGTAACCAGTCGACCGGGTAAAGGAACTGTTTTTACCCTTTACTTACCGGTACAACCTATGCTGGTCGAATCAGATAAGGAGTTCAAGTATGCCTGAAATTCTTATTGTGGAAGACAAGGCAAATCCCCGTAAAGTTTTGTCTATCTTGCTAAAAAAGCAGGGCTTTGCCGTTTCCGAAGCATGTAATGGATCCATTGCGATGGAAGAACTTGACAAGCGGTTCTTTGATCTGGTGATCACGGATCTTAAAATGGAACCCGTTGATGGGATGCAGGTGTTGCAGGAAACAA
>CAYNUX010000068.1:10279-12747 GCA_964400115.1 uncultured Cytophagia bacterium | reverse complement strand
GATATTTCTCTCTGTTTTTCCATATATGATAAAAAACATCCTGAACAACATCTTCAGCAATTTCTATACTTTTTGTATAATAATTTGCAAAATCAACAAATTCTTGATAGTACTCTCTAAACAAGCCTTCAAAAGCGTCAAGTGATACAAATGGATTGTTATCTTTTTGTTTTTTCAAGCCGGATTTTCCTGACTTCTGTTGCAAATTAACAGCTATTTGGAAAAATCTTGAATTGAAAATGCTTGCTAAAATTTCGAGGTGACGGATGTTAAACCATATACTGCATATAATGCTCCCCAAAATACTAGTCAAAGTAACTTTCGTTGGTGGTTATATCATTTTTGCATATTCCGGTGAAAGTTGCCACTGATTCCGGTCCAAGGCTGCCACCTGTTTTCTTTTAGCTTTTGACAATTTTAAATTATAGGGGTGGCAGTTTTCAGCCGGTTATCGATTTAAAATCGCCGGTCAAACCCTTAGCATAAGGGCTCAATTTTCTTCTTTAGATCCATTTGGTAAAGGAGACAAAAACCTCGCCAGCGTTGGTATGGGGATTCTATTTTAAATACCGCTGTAATTAGAGGCAGTAAAAAACCTCCCGGAGGGTCAGGGTAGTTACGCTAGCCTCCGGGAGGTTTGCACCATTGAGCACCATCCTTCGAGACACCGTGCACGATGAGAGCCTCCCGGAGGCTGGATTTTGCTCACTCGCGTTTCATCCGCCCCTCTTCATCACTGGCAATCTCGCCATGAGCCTCGATATAATCGATCACCTCGTTCGCAATCAACAATCCGGTATCCACCACCCGGTCCTGCGGCACAAAGCCGAGGTAGCGCTCGGCCCGGCCCATGACAAAATCGACTGTGGTGCCGGTATAGATGGCCTCTGCATCCACAGGTTCGCCGTTGACCCGGGCGCTGACGATTTCGGTCTCGCCATCATTGCCCTGACGAAAGCTATAATGCAATCCCGACACCTGCAACACCCCGTGCTCACCGTCGAGTGCAGCAGCGGCATTGTGGTGTATCAGATCCAGCAGCTGCTCGCCGGTACAGGCAAACGTCACCAGGGTATTGGAAAACGGCAGGATCTCGGCGATATCCAGCTTGCGAATGGGACCCGCAGCCAGGTTCTTGCGCAACCCGCCGCTGTTGATGAGAGCAAAATCAGTGCCGGTGGTGGCGCGCATGACATCGGTGACAAAATTGCCCAGATTGCTCTCGCCACGGCTGTTCCGTTGCCAATCAGTCAACAGCATGCCGATGACGCGGCCATAATCAGCGGCGATCATGTCCTCATAGCGATCCACCATGAGCTGCAATTCCATGTTGGGCTTGACGACATCGGCCACCCAGGTGTCGATCAGTTCGTAATCATAAGACGTGATGCTATCCCCGGCCACGCTCAGGGTCAAACGTCCCAGATTGCTGGTCTTGGACCCGGCCTGCACCAACAGGATGCCATTGACCGTCTCTGCCCGTGTCAGACGCGTATGGCTGTGCCCGCCGATAATGACATCCACATCAGTGAGTTGCTGAGCGAGTTCCCGGTCATCCTCTACGCCCTGATGCGTCAGCACCACAATGAGATCGGTTTTGGCATCCGCTTTGTTCACCCATTCCTGCACCTGGTCAGCCGGATTCAGCACCTCAACACCCTGCAGATTCTTGGCATTGACCACATCCGCCAGATCCGACAATAGCACACCGACCACACCAATGGACAGATCACCCCTTTTATAGATCTTGCCGGCAAGGGGCGCCAGAGGCTGTCCGTTCAAGTTGACATTGGCAGACAGGACGTCAGCCTCGAACAGGTCGATCAGGGCCTGCAGATTGTCGGTGCCCTCGTCGAATTCATGGTTGCCGAGGGTCACGGCATCATAATCCATGAGATTCATCATTTTGACAAATCCACCGCCCTGCGCACCTTGCACCTCGATCTTGCTCAACGGTGTGCCGGTCATATAATCCCCGGCATCCAGCAATAGCACCGGTGAATATGTTTGGCGCAGCCTTTGGATGTGAAAATCCAGTGCCACCATACCGCCGATCAGGGGCTTTGGGTCGCGATCCATCCAGTTGGCGGTCATGGGAATATATTGGGTATGCATGTCATTGGTATGCAGTATCGTCACCGTGCCGGCATTCTGCGCCTGCGGCTGGCACCCCAGCACAATAAAAATCATCACAAAACCGGCAATCAATCTCTTTTTCACTTGCAATCCTTTCGATTTGAAATTCAGGTATATCTATGTTTTGCCTCAAAGATTCTCTCGCCAGGACGCCATGGCGCAAAGAAAAAAACAGAGTTGAAAATGCTGAAAAAACTAATGTTGGAACTGCGATTTTTATGTCATTATCTTAATTTGTAATCTCGTACGCATCTTTGTATCATAACAAAAGCTTTTCTTGGCGGCAGGGCGTCTTTACGAGAGTTTTCATTTGCCTATACACCGCACAAACG
>CAYNUX010000068.1:3752-10179 GCA_964400115.1 uncultured Cytophagia bacterium | reverse complement strand
TTGGCGGCAGGGCGTCTTTACGAGAGTTTTCATTTGCCTATACACCGCACAAACGCAATTACCACAATCATCCGTATACAACCCTGGCGAAACTCCTCGAAATTCCTTATTTTAGATGAATCATCACGATTTGGAGTCATCATGAAAGTAGAGATTCTGCACAGCGAACGCATATTCAAAGGCTTTATCAATCTGGACAAAGCCAAAATCCGGTTCGAACAGTTCGACGGCACCCTGTCGCCGCCGGTCACCCGCCTGAATGCGCACCGCGGCGATTCGGTCGCTGTGCTGCTTTTTGATTCAAAGCGACAAACCTTTACCTTTGTCCAGCAATTCCGCTATCCCATCTATACCACCGAACCGGACAATGCCTGGGTCACCGAGGTGGTGGCAGGATCCGTGGAAGGCGAGGATGATCTCATCACCACGGTGTGCCGCGAGGTACACGAAGAAGTGGGGTATCATGTCGAACCACACGAACTCATAGACCTGGGCAGATGCTACCCGAGTCCGGGCGGCACCTCGGAGCGCATTTTCATGTACGCCGTCGATGTGACGGACAAGGCCAGATCTGGAGACGGAGGCGGTCTGGTCGAGGAAGCCGAGGATATCCGGTGCGTGGAAATGGACATGCAGACCGCATTCGATCAGGTACAGACCGGACACCTCTGCGACGCCAAGACCCTGCTGACCCTGAATTGGTTCGAAAAGGAGAAATGGCCTACTCTTTGTTCTCGTCAGGCATAATATCTTTTTTCACCAACTCACCAGGCAGCGTGGTCATGCCGGGCCATAACTTGCGCCCCGGATAAATACTGGTATGGATCCCGGTTTGTGAGCCATCAGAGATAATGGCCCCCAGTTTCAATCGCTCTGTATTGACCCGTTGGCCTTTGATCATGGATTGCACCGGCTCATCGTCATGCCGTTTGTTGGCCGTGATCGTGCCGCCGCCCAGATTACAATTGGTGCCGATAACCGTATCGCCCACATAGCAGAGATGGCTGACCACAGAATTGTCCATGAGGATGGAATTCTTGATCTCTACCCCATGCCCGATACGGCAGTTGTTGCCGATGGAGGTATTGCCCCGGATATAACAGTTGGGACCGATCACGCAATTCTCACCAATAATCACCGGCCCTTCGATATAAGCGCCGCTCTTGAGGGTGCTGTTTTTGCCAATCTGTACCACACCATGAATTTTCGCCCCGGGCTCGATCTCGCCATAGGTCAGCGATTCGGTCATCTCGGGCATGAATTTCTCCTGATGCTTGAGCAGATCCCAGGCAAAGCCGGTGGGCAGCCAGAATCCCTGAATCGGTAGCACCTTGAATTCGGTTTCCCGGGCCGTCTCGAGAATCGCATCCACGATCTCGATTTCACCGCGCACGCTGCGTTTGGTGTGTTCGATTTTGGTAAAAATATCCGGCGTAAACGAATAACAGCCGATATTGACCAGGTCACTGACAAATTCCTGGGGTTTTTCCACCAGTTCCAGCACCCGGTTCTGCTCGTCGACCTTGTACACCCCATACTGAGACGGATCTTTGACGCGTTTGACCAGGGCACCGTTCTCCAGCTTGACCAGCCGCTCCAGATCTTGTCGTGCAAACAAGTCATCCCCGTTCATGGCCACAAAACGTCCCCGGATATGGGACTTGGCCTGCAGGATGGCATGACCGGTGCCAAGTTGCTCTTTTTGCTCCTGGTAGACGATTTTGATGCCTCTGTAATCATCCCCCATCACCTGCTCGATCGACTCTTTCATATAACCGACGATCAAAATGACTTTATCGAAAATCCCCACCATCTGATCGAGACTGTGCTCGATCAAAGGCCGGTTCATAAACGGCAGCAAGGGCTTGGGACGGGTCAATGTCAGTGGATAGGTTCTTGTACTCTTGCCCGCGACCATGATAACAGCTTGCATAATGAATCCTTTCGATTTTAATGATCGATCCAATATAAGCCATTTAAAGATGATAATCAAATATTCTCGAGTTAACATGTTGAAATGTTTAACTGTTTAAAAAGGATTTGAATTACTCGAACGATTCAACAGTTCATTATGTGAATGGATTCCATGAATTGGCCAGCATTCGTGGCACTGTAGGAACGAATCATGCAGGATCCTGACAAAATTTGAAATATTGCAAAATTATGGTTATGTTACAGGTAAGGGAATAAAAAACAAGGAGGCACGGTTTGAGTACAGGAAAGCACAAATACTGGTTATTCAAAAGCGAACCTTATATCTATTCCATCGATGACCTGAAAAGAGATGGAAAAACCCACTGGGAGGGTGTTCGAAATTATCAGGCGCGCAATTTTATGCGCGATGACATAGAAAATGACGATCTAATTTTGTATTATCACTCAAACGCGGATCCGCCCGGGGTCGCCGGAATCGCTAAAGTGGTAAAAGAGGCGTATCCCGACTATTATTCATGGGATGACAAGAGCAACTATTACGATTCCAAATCGAGCAAAGAGAATCCCCGATGGATCATGGTAGATGTGGAATTTGTGGAAAAATTCAATCGGCTGGTTCCGCTCGCTGAATTAAAAAGCCATCCGGATCTCAAAGAGATGATGGTGGTCAAACCCGGCATGCGGCTCTCGATCCAACCGGTCGAGGAAAATCATTTCAAGATCATTCACGAATTGGGCAAGACATAAACAAACCATTATGTAACATTCCTCATACAAGCACAACACCGCCCGGCACATATCGCCGGGCGGTGTTGTTTTATATCCAATCTCCTGAAACCGTCTGGACGGCAGAGCCGCCCGAGGGCATTCCCAGCCGGAAGCTGGGAACGAGATCTCGCTCCTCTGCTCTCTGCCCTTTACGTTCGAGGCAGATCTCAAAACCTTTCCTTATCCTCACTGATCATAACTCGCCGCAAAGGGATTGAACGGCTCGCTGCGATCCCCGGGATCGCCGAATAACGACCGCAATCCCATAGACCATTCTTGTCCGGTCAGCGGCACGATCAAAAAATGTCCTCTGACGGGTTCCAGCTCAGCAGCCATCACCGGATGTTGCGTAGGATTGACTTTGGTACCCCGTCCCGAGACAACCAGATTATGACTCATCACAATCCGTTCTTGATGGCGCTCCACTCCTACCTGCTCGTGATCCATGACCCAGGCCACACCATTGCCATATGAATCGGTAAACAAGGCCAGATCCACATCCCGGCGATTGCCCTGGAAACGCAGATCCTGCCCGTTAAGATGATACAGTCCGCGCTGGTTGATCTGCCATTTGGCAGGATAAGAGGCATACGGCCCCAGTCCCAGCCACCGGAATTCGCTCATCTGTTCCGGCATTTCGAATGCCAGCCCGAGTTCCAAAAACACACCGCTCACCTGTGAAAAATCGAGATCATAATCGGCATCGATACCGCCATTGCGTTGAAACGTCAAGTTCAGATCCAGTTCGATAACCTGCTCTTCAGAATCAGGTCGAACATAGCGCAGTTGCATACGACAGACCGGCACAGTTCCCGACGTATCAATCTCACAGCTCTGCACCAAGTGACTGGCCAAAGTGGGAGGCTGCCAGTAAAAATCCCCTTGCCACTTGCGGCGCTTGATACGCTGTTCTGCCATAGTGGGTTTGCGGGAGACACGGAGCAGCGGTGCAGAGTCGAGCAAGAGAGGATCATTTAAACCGGTGATCGTGATCCGTCCGCTCTGTCGATCGATCAAAGTTTTGATAGGGTCTTGAAATATCTCGAATGTCTGATCCTTGACCCTGACGAAAGGATTAACCTCTTTGGATAGCAGCCGTTCTGCCAGATTCTGCTCATGCTCGAGTTCGATGGTCACATTGTGCATGGAACGCCGGTTGTTATCGAGAATGCGAATTTCCATCCGATAATCGTGATTGCCCAGTGGAGCGGGAAGATCTGCCGGCAGCGTCATCGTTTCAGTCTGACCGGCTAAAGCAGACAAAGGAATTACATCATGAACGAGCATCTGATTATCACGCACAATCAAATAATCGAGGTTATGCTGTTCCAGCGACAGAAAATCGTATCGGTTATGTACTGTGAATTCCAGCTCATTTTGTCCGGACTCGATGACGAGCTGGCGTTCCTCGATCTGAACCGGAGAGTAAATATGGCGAATTTGCCAATAATCGACATGCGGCATGCGATTGGCATAGACCAGGCCGTCGGTGCCGGACTGGCCGTCGCTGTCGAGCACGGTATTTCTGTCCAGCCATACGGCCTGGCTCGGGCCTTTGTCGGGAAACTGATCCTCTGTATCTCGTCGACGGATTCCCTGATCCGACCACACCCACAGGGCACCGCCAGCCAGGTTTTCGTTTTCCAGAATAATCTTCCACAACGACGCAGCGCCTTCTGCAGCCAGGCCCAGCGAATGTGAGTATTCGGTGAGGATCATGGGTCTTTGGGTCTGCTGCAAAAAAGAGCGCAATTGATCCGGTACCGGATAGTGAGGCGCCAGAATATCTACAAAATCGGGTAAATGAAATCCCTCTTGCACAAAATCTTTATTTTCCTGTGGGATACATACCGGCCGGGAGGGATCCAGCTCCTTGACCCTGAGAACAGTTTTTTCCACCAGTGGAGTATAGGGATTTTCATTGCCCACGCTCCAAATAATCACACAGGGATGATTCTGATCTCTGCGCACAGTGGCGTTGGCGCGTGTTAAAAGCTCTTCCTGAAAAGCCGGATCTGTAAGATGCTGGTCACCGAACCCAAAGGGCACCTCACAGATCACATACATCCCGAGCTGGTCGCATAGTTCGAGCAAACGGGGATGAGGCGGATAATGCGAGGTTCGGATCATATTGATATGTGCGCGTTTCATGAGCTCGAGATCACGCCACCAGTGCTCTTCCCGTAGCGCTCGCCCGACCTCGGGATGAATCTCGTGCCGGCAGGTGCCGCGCAGTTTTACCGCTTTACCATTGATCAGTAACACGCTATCCTCGACCCTGACCTGTCTAAAACCCACCGGTTGTTCAATCGAATGGAGCAGTTTGTCATCTCTATACAATTGCAGGGTCAGCGCATATAGGTTTGGAGTTTCGGCATTCCAAAAGAGCACGTTTCTGGTCTCAAAGATCAGAGAACTATCGATGGCCCTCATTTGCTTATCCACGATATGTCCTGCCGGATCATACAAGGTCGCTTTGATCCGGTCTGCTTGACCGGCAACTTTATATAATATCTTTAGTTGTGCTGATTCGTCATCGAACAGATGGGTCTCTACATGTAAATGCGAAAAATGGTTTTCCGGCAACCGATAAATCGTCACATCCCGGTATATTCCGGACAATGCCCAGGCATCATTGCAATCAAACTCGTAGGCCGGCGGC
This sequence comes from uncultured Cytophagia bacterium, assembly GCA_964400115.1. Lineage (GTDB taxonomy): Bacteria > Zhuqueibacterota > Zhuqueibacteria > Residuimicrobiales > Oceaniaggregativiventaceae > Oceaniaggregativivens. Next base: position 4,814 of record CAYNUX010000068.1, on the reverse strand, counting down.
CGCTTGGTGACGTGTACAGCAACATGGTTTATAGCATTGTTTTTTACCAATAAAGACACATCAAATTGTACCGGCTGATAAGCACTCGACCATTCCCCGACCCGCTGACCATTGACCCAGACCTCCAATGCATACAATACTCCATCGAACCGCAAAACGATACGATCCTGCTGCCAATCTTTCGGTACCCGAAAGCGTGTGCGATACCAGGCCGAGGTATTGGATGGCCGGGCATAGCGTGGTGGCTCAAAGCCCTGCATCTCCCAGTTTGAAGGAACCCCAACCAGGGCCCAATCAGAATCATCGAATCCCGGATCAGCCATTTGGGGATCGACTACCGCTCCCTCAGGTAAAAGTTTGAATTTCCACGGCCCATTCAATGACAACCGGTCCTGGCTATCCGGCAGAGGTAGAGACAAACAGCTGTAATCGAGTCGATGTTCAGCATTCGAGCTATTCAAGAAAAACAAGAGTAGAAATAATGTGATCCGGTTTCGCATCGCTATTCTCCATCGCTAACTTTGATCAGGACCTTTTTGCTGGACGGAGTTTGTGCCAGGAGAAAGCCTTCCTCGAATTGTCCAAAGGGTAAAATCGCTTCGATCAAAGGTTCAACACGTACCCATCCGCGATCCATAAATGACAGGGCCAGATCCAGATCTCCGCATCGGGATCCGATAATTTGAATCTCATCCACGACCACTTTGGCCATATCCACTGCTGATAGTTTGTGGGACGTTGTTTTGGCGACAACAACTCCTTCCGGATGAACAAAAGACAGAGCCTGCTCAAGTCCGGATTCCTTGCCTGTAGCCTCAACAACCACGTCAAAATGGCCGGCCAGTTCATTTTTAAATTTTTCGCTCCATACATGGGTTTCCACATTTTGCTGGCGGGCAATGGCCAGTTTGTCAGCGTATTTGCCCACCAGAATCAGGTGAGGATTATAAACCTGTAGTCCCAAAGCAATCAATAAACCGAGTTTGCCATCCCCCATTACCAGGATCTTTTGTTGATTGTGAATATGCACCTGCTGAGCCACCTCAAGGGCTGCAGCCAAAG
>CAYNUX010000068.1:0-3742 GCA_964400115.1 uncultured Cytophagia bacterium | reverse complement strand
TCGGCAAATACCGCTTGCTCATCACTCAAATCGTTTGGTACCTCGTGCAGGTTTTGGACCGGTAGCGTTATATATTCGGCAAACGATCCGTCATGATTCACAATCCCCAGGACATTACGACTCGCACAATGCCGGGGATCATCGCCAAGACAACGCAAGCATTCCCCGCAACCGATATGGATATCACCAACAACTCGTACACCTTGCCACTCTGGATAATCAGGGCACGATTCAACCACTCCAACGAATTCATGCCCGGGTATGCCCTTAAACCCATAATACCCTTTGAACAATTCTATATCCGTATTGCATATTCCGGTGACATAGACACGAATCAAGGCCTCTCCTGATTTAGGCTGGGGCCGATCCATTCGACGGATAGAGAACGATTGATCATCGAAATAGATCGCTTTCAATTTTCACTCCTTTCCAACATTAGAACAATTAGGGACAACTCTATAATAATATAAAAATTATATCCTCGCAAGCCACACATTTTTTGAGATATCAAAGACAAATCTCTTGAAAATAGACCTCGATTTTCGTAATGTAAGAAAATAACACATTCACGAAACAGGATTTATGTGACCACAGATCAAGAGTTACAAGCATTGGGCTGGAGTCCGTTCTTTGCAAATGCGACAAGCAAAGAATCCCTGGTCGGTCGAATAGGACTGGAACACAAAAAGAGCTATCAGCTCGTCATTCCAGGCGCTATTTTAAATGCCATTCTGGCTGGCCGTCTAAGACATCAGGCAAAATCAAAAGCCGATTTGCCCGCTGTGGGCGATTGGGTCGAGTACGAGGAACAAACCCATGATACAGTCCGCATCACGCGTATTCTGCCACGAAAGACAAAATTTTCACGTAAAACCAAAGGCCATCGCATCGAAGAACAGGTGCTGGCAACAAACATCGACACGGTTTTTCTGGTATCCGGTCTCGATCAGGAATTCAACCCAAGACGCATAGAACGATATCTGACTTTGGCTGTAGAAAGCCATGCTGAACCGGTGATTATTCTGAACAAAAGCGATCTGCACCCCGATCCGGAACAAATAGTACAACAGATCAAAAAAACGGTTCCCGATTTTCCGGTATTCTGCCTCAGCGCAAAAAAAGAGACCGGATTTGCACATTTGTCGACCTATCTCAAATTCGGCGACACCATAGCGCTTATCGGGTCATCAGGAGTGGGCAAAAGCCGGATTTTAAATGTTTTGGCAGGTAAAACAGTCCAAAAAATCAGTGACGTGCACAAAGCGACCGGTGAGGGACGACACACCACAACGCACCGCCAGTTGTTCAGATTACCTGGCGGATGTATGGTGATCGACACTCCCGGAATGCGCGAAATTCAAATCTGGCTGGATGAGCCAAGCGTAAAAGACGCGTTCCCGGACATTGTGGAGCTCGCACAATATTGCAAATTTCGTAATTGTATGCACGAGCATGAACCCGGATGCACTGTTCGCACCGCCGTGCACGAAGGCGAGCTCGATGAAAGCAGGGTAAAGAGCTATATCAAACTCTTGCATGAACAAAAAGAAATCGAAAAAAGACAACGATACAACAAGGAACACTAGTCAAAACCGAGGATCAGGAAACAGCTCATATTGTTGCATCATCATATTACCATTGTCTCTATTCAAAGATCGCCCGCGATACCTCACTGACATAATCTGTGGATAGGATATCGGCACCTTGCTCGTAAAGATTCTGATAAACAGACAATCCACGGCGTTGCGCCTGACGATCCAGGTTACCCATGGTGCCGAGAATCACCCAGACATCCTGATCGTGCAACACCCGAAGCAGATCCGGCTCAGGCCTGGACAATCCAACAAAGGCGATCATGTTTTGCGCGGGTACGCGGGAGCGGAGCATACGCTGCCACTCGTCCATATTGCGGACAGTGACAGAGATCAACACCTCGCTATTCAGTGCATACACTTTTTTTGCGGCATCCGTCGTATAGGTGATGAAAATCGAATATCGTTCTGCTTGCTGCACCCTTATTGCCTGAATCACCCGGTCAAAGGGTATCCCTCGCTTGACATCCAGCGTTAAAACGGTTCTGTCCCGCGCCCAGTCAAGAACGTTGTTCAAAGAGGGAATCATATAATGGGTCAAAGCCCCATGTGGTCCTTTGAGTCGAATTTCAGAAAGCTCGTTCCACGTTTTCTGATCGACTCGGCCACTGGCAGCTGTCGTGCGATCCAGTGTTTCGTCGTGCATTAAAATTAATACACTGTCGCTCGACATGCGCACGTCGCACTCGATGACACAAGGGCCCAGATCGAGACTGTTTTCAAACGTTGCGATACAGTTTTCCGGAAAACCGGCCATTGGTCCGCCACGATGCGCGCTGATCAAAGGCTGGCGGTCACGGGTCCATCGATCAAAATGGGAAATCTCTGTAGGTTGGTCCCAATGTCTCTCGCGGGTTCGCGGCGGAATCAGCCGGATCCCTGTCCATACAAGAACGAGAATAACCAGGGCAGCAAGACTCTTTTTTACGGTCATAATTTTCCTCACAGGCTTTATGCGGGTCTGATTGTCCTATTCACAAACCAATATTGACTTGCATTATCTACAACAATATAAGAATATGAAACCATTTCATCAAACCAACGAGAAATTGATATGAAAAAAATGAGGGCTTTACTAATCCTGGGATTCCTTTCTTTCCAAAGCAACGCCAAAGAAGGGATGTTTCCCATAAGTGAAATACCCACGCTGAATCTGAAAAATGCCGGATTTGAAATCAAGAATAACGAGATCTATAATCCTGAAAATACAAGCCTGATCGATGCTATCGTTAAAGTCAATGGCTGTACCGGCTCTTTTGTCTCCCCGCAGGGTCTTATACTGACCAATCATCACTGCGCCTATGGAGCGATCCGCCGGGCCAGTACACCCGAGCACGATTATCTGGCGGATGGGTTTTATGCACTCACCCTGGATAAAGAGATCCCTGCCCCTGGCTACACGGTTCGGATCACCCGGTCTTATGAGGATGTATCAGATCAGGTTCTCTCGGCGATCAAAGAATCCATGAGCTGGAACGAACGCAGTGAGGCGATCAAGAAACAGATCAATATCATTGAAACGCAGGCTGAAAAAGACCATCCGCGGTGGAGGGCCGATGTTTCTGAAATGTTTAGTGGTAAAACCTATCTGCTCTTTATGTACGAAATGCTCAACGACGTCCGCCTCGTCTCTGCCCCCCCTCGTTCTGTCGGCGAATTCGGAGGTGATGTCGATAACTGGATGTGGCCGCGTCATACCGGCGACTTTAGTTTCATGCGCGTCTACGTGGCCCCTGATGGCTCGCCTGCCGAATATGATCCCGAAAACGTCCCTTATAAGCCCAAACGATTTGCCAGAATATCGAGCCAGGGCGTGCAGCAAGAAGACCTGGTCTTTCTCCTCGGGTATCCCGGACGTACATACCGGCATCGCACCTCTTCGTTTGTCGCGTACGAACAAGAGCTTCGCATGCCTACTGTGGTCGAGCTCTATGACCGGCAAATCGGTTTTATGGATTCGCTGAGCTTGGAAAACCGCGACCTGGCTCTCAAACACGCTTCACGCATCAAAGGCCGCGCCAATACCATGAAGAATTACCGGGGCAAACTACTCGGACTCGAACGTCTCGATCTGATAAAGAAAAAACAAGCCCGGGAAGAGTTGCTGCAATCTTTTATACAAACAGAACCGCCATGGCAAGAGATGCGAG
>CAYNUX010000067.1:0-12810 GCA_964400115.1 uncultured Cytophagia bacterium | reverse complement strand
AAAAAACTAGAGGTGAATGTCTTGGCTCAGATTTTTCCGCGATGGACCAATAAAACTCCACTGATTTTAGCCTCGGGATTGTTGTTGGGAGGGATCGTTCTCATTGTGCTTATTTGGTATTACGGTTCCCCAAACTATACAGATGTCGGATACAGACCCAGGCAACCCATACCTTATAGCCATAAATTACATGCCGGTGAACTGGGAATGGATTGCCGATATTGTCACTCTTTTGTAGAGGTCTCGGATCATGCCAATGTGCCCTCTACGCAAACCTGCATGAACTGCCATCAACTCATTGCAACAGATAATGAAAAATTGTTACCTGTTCGGGAGAGTTGGGCTACAGGTAACCCCATCGAATGGGTTCGTGTTCACAAAATTGCTGACTATGCTTACTTTGACCACAGTGCACACCTGCGTGCTCAAGTCGGTTGTGAATCTTGTCATGGAAATGTCAGACAAATGATTGTTGTCGAACAGGTCGAACCTCTGAGTATGGGATGGTGCCTCGATTGCCATCGTAATCCCGATATGCATCTCAGACCCCTCGTCCAGCTTTCAAATACCCGGTGGTCTCCGCCGGAAGATCAACTGGAATTTGCAACACAATTGAAAAAAGAAAAAAATATAAATCCCCCCGTAGATTGTTCAGCATGTCATAGGTGATAGGATTGATGGACCCAAACAAGAAATACTGGAAAAGCCTGAACCAGTTGAACGGTTCTTCCGAATATCAAGGATTTTTACACCGCGAATTCACGGAAAATGCATGGGAATTGACAGATGAAATTTCACGCCGCCATTTTGTCACCATTATGGGAGCGTCCATTGCTCTGGCCACCCTGACCGGGTGCAGGCGGCCTGTTGAAAAAATTGTCCCCTATTCCAAAGCCCCTGAAGAGATCATTCCCGGTATACCCCTCCATTATGCCACCACAATGCCTTTTGGTTTGCATAGCTATGGTCTCGTCGTTAAAAGCAATGAAGGCCGTCCCACCAAAATCGAAGGTAACCCGAAACATCCTTCAACCAAAGGAATGGCCAATAGCATGATTCAAGCCCATATTCTCGATCTCTATGATCCTGACCGGGCACAGCGCCTTGTGCATGAAGGCCAGGAAGAAAGTTGGGCCAATTTTGTTACCCACTGGCAAAATGCCTATCCGGCTATGATGCAAACCAATGGCAGAGGATTGGCCATCGTTACCCAGTCTATGCATGGTCCCACCGTTAAACGTCTGCAAAATCAATTAAAGTCTGTTTTTCCGAAAGCCACCTGGGTGACATATGAACCTGTAAGTGCTGAAAATCAACTCAAAGGAACCAGAATCGCTACCGGAATGACGCTGTTGCCACAGTTTCATCTACAAAAAGCAAAAGTTATACTTTCAATAGATTCAGATTTTACTTTAACTGAAGGTGAAAACTTACAATATATCAATGGATTGAGCAGGGGGCGTCATGTGATTTCATCTCAGGATGATATGAATCGTCTCTATGTGGTCGAGAATAATCACACGCTGACCGGAAGCCTGGCGGATCACCGCAAAGCTGTCCCTGCACTAAATATTCCTGCCGTTGTCTCACAGATTGCCAGTACTCTGGTCAAGATGGGCATTACCATACCGGATTTGCCTTCCACATCAGGCCAGGCTATGGATCCTGAATGGGTGCAAGCCTTGTGCACAGATTTGGTACAAAATAGAGCCGAATCTGTTATCATGCTGGGATATCGCCATCAACCGGAACTGCATGCTCTGGTCATGGCAATCAATCAGGCCCTGGGAAATTTTGACCACACTATTACCTTTCGTCAACCCAGTGATATGATTTCACCCGATCGCGCTCAACTCGTTAACCTTCAAACTGCTGTTGACGCCGGTGAGATCAAGACCTTGTTTATCCTGGGCGGAAACCCGGTCTATGACATGCCTGGTGAATTGAATTTCAAACAGCTATTGAGTAAAGTCCCCGAATCGATTTATCTCGCGAGCCATGAAAACGAAACAGCTGCACAGTGTACTTTTGTCATCCCCAAAACCCATTTTCTCGAAGAGTGGGCAGATACACGCAGCTGGGATGGCACTACCAGCATCGTGCAACCCCTGATCGATCCATTGTTTGCCGGTCATTCTGCCCTGCAAATGCTGGATATGATTGTCAACGGCAGAGATCGCCGGCCTTATGAGATTGTCAGAGAGACATGGCGTGATCTCCTGGCTGGCTCTGACTTGCAAAAAATGTGGCGCAAAATATTATTCGATGGTATCTGGCAAGAAAGTACATACCCTTTGGTGTCACCGTCTCTCGACATGTCTGCCATACGAAATGGATTCGGTGCCATCGATTTTGAACGGGTACAATTTTCGACTGATGATCTTGAATTGGCCCTTGCAGCCGATCCGGCACTCTTTGACGGACGATTTGCCAATAATGCCTGGTTACAAGAGCTTCCGGATACAGTGACCAAACTGGCCTGGGATAACTGCCTGATGATCAGCATAAACACGGCTAAAGAGTTGAACCTGGAAAATGAAGATATCGTAACCGTATCGGCAAAGGATAAACAGATCGAATTACCTGTATGGATCGTTCCCGGTCATGCCGATTATTCTGCTACGGTCTATCTCGGATATGGCCGCACCATGGCTGGCAGAGTAGGGGATGGTATAGGATTCGATCTCTATCCGTGGCTCAAAACCAACAGTTATTTTATTCATGGGGTAACTCTTGAGCGTACCGGCAACTCTTATCCGCTGGCCACCGCTCAGGATCATGCCAGTCTTGAAGGACGGCCGCTGGTGCGGGAGGGTACCCTATTGGAATACCAGCAACAACCTCACTTTGCTGCGCAAATGGTCGAACATCCACCGGCTAAAAACCTCTGGGGAAATCGGGATTATGATACCGGGTACCAGTGGGGCATGGTGATCGATCTAAATACCTGTGTCGGCTGCAATGCCTGTACAATAGCATGTCAAAGTGAAAATAATATCCCGGTCGTAGGAAAAACCCAGGTGAAAAAAGGTCGTGAAATGCACTGGATCCGGGTGGACCGATACTTTTCGGGTGACATCGAGGATCCGCAGACAAGCTTACAGCCCGTCCCTTGTATGCATTGCGAAACCGCGCCCTGCGAACAAGTTTGTCCGGTAGCCGCCACGGTGCATGATAATGAAGGATTGAATGTCATGACCTACAACCGCTGTATCGGTACGCGTTATTGTTCTAACAACTGTCCCTATAAAGTACGACGGTTCAACTTTTTCAATTATACCAGCGATATGCCCGAGCTCCACAAAATGATTCAGAATCCGGATGTGACTGTTCGTTCCCGTGGAATCATGGAAAAATGCACCTATTGTCTGCAACGCATCAATGCGGCAAAACAAAGAGCTCAAAATGAAGGACGCGAACTGCGGGACGATGAGGTTAAAACCGCATGTCAGCAAACATGTCCGGCTGATGCCATTACATTTGGGAATATTCTGGATCCGGAATCTAAAGTCTCAAAACTCAAGCAAACGGATCGCCGTTACGACATGCTCAGTGAACTCAATCTGCGTCCGCGGACATCATATATGGCAAAAATAAGAAATCCCAATCCTGATATTGAACAGAATAAAAACTCTTAAATAAGGATGGATTCAGTTGAGTAGTATCAAAGCACAAGAAAGCGCTCCCAAGGTTCACGAACAGCTCATTACCGGCAACCCTTCATTTGCCAAATTGACAGAACAAATCAGCTCTATCACAGAACGAAAAACTCCCGGATTATGGTTTGTCGCTTTTGGTCTTTCAGCTACTATTGCTCTGATTTTTTTCATGTTGATCGGCTACTTGCTTGTGGAAGGCATTGGAGTCTGGGGACTGCAAATCCCGGTCGCCTGGGGATGGGCAATCATCAATTTTGTCTTTTGGATCGGTATCGGGCATGCAGGCACCCTGATCTCAGCGATCCTCTTTCTTCTGAGACAGGGTTGGCGTACCTCGATTAACCGTTTTGCCGAGGCCATGACGCTGTTTGCCGTCATGTGTGCGCTGATTTTTCCGGGCATACATGTCGGACGTATTTGGGTCGCCTACTGGATGGCACCTTATCCCAATCAAATGGCCATGTGGCCCAACTTTCGCAGCCCCTTGCTCTGGGATGTGTTTGCTGTCAGTACCTACTTTTTGGTTTCTCTGCTCTTTTGGTATGTCGGTCTTGTACCGGATCTCGCAACCTTGCGCGATCGAGCCAAAACCAAAATCCGTAAAGTGGTATTCGGGTTCTTTTCCCTTGGCTGGAGAGGGGGAAATCGTCAATGGAGACACTATGAGATGGCTTATTTGCTGCTTGCAGGATTGAGTACGCCTCTGGTATTGTCCGTGCATAGCGTAGTCAGCACAGACTTTGCGATCAGTCAATTGCCCGGCTGGCATACAACTATTTTTCCTCCCTATTTTGTCGCAGGTGCCATCTTTTCCGGTTTTGCCATGGTCACTACTCTGGGAATCATTGTGCGCAAGATTTTTGATATCAAAAATATTATTACCATAAAACATCTGGAAAACATGGCCAAAGTCATGCTCGCAACAGCCATGATGGTCGGATACGCCTATTCCATAGAGTTTTTTATTGCCTGGTATAGCGGCAATCCCTATGAACAATTTATCTTTATTAACCGTGCCACCGGCCCTTATGCCTGGGGGTACTGGATCATGATCTGTTGCAATGTGCTCGTGCCACAACTCTTTTGGTCCAAAAAATTGCGAACCAATATCTTGGTGCTGTTTATCGCTTCCATATTGATCAATGTGGGAATGTGGTTCGAGCGATTCGTGATCGTTGTCAGCTCGCTGGCCAATGACTTTTTGCCATCCAGCTGGGACTATTATTCACCTACATGGGTCGATGTCGGTATGTTTATCGGTTCCTTTGGGCTGTTTTTTACGTTGTTTTTGCTGTTTATCCGTTTCTTGCCCATGGTGGCAATGGCCGAGGTAAAGGGTGTCTTGCCTCAGGCAGATCCTCATCATGATGAATCACAAAATGAACGAGCAGAGTGATATGCAATCAACTATTCAAAAACCCGTAGAAGGGATCATTGCAGAATTTGACAACCCTTCTCAGTTGCTTCATGCAGCGGAAAAATTGCGCGATCAGGGATTCACAAATTTTGATTGTCATTCGCCATTTCCTATTCACGGTATGGATCAGGCCATGGGCCTGAAACGGTCGCCACTGGGCTGGATCGTGGGGATCATGGGCTTGTCAGGCGCAGCAGGCGGGATGCTGTTGCAATGGTGGACCAGCGCTGTCGATTACAAGCTGGTGATTTCAGGCAAACCCTTGTTCAGTTTTCAGGCCTTTATGCCTGTCAGCTTTGGGATCGGTGTCTTGGTGGGCGCTTTGACTGCATTTTTGGGTATGCTCATTCTCAATAGATTACCGCAACCGTTTCATCCTGTCTTTTGGTCAGATCGGTTCGAAAAATTCAGTACCGATGGGTTTTTCGTGAGTATCGAAGCTTTAGATCCTAAATTCGATATCGATCATACCAAAGCATTCTTACAGAATATCGGCGGCAAAAATGTAGAGGAGTTGAAAGAGTCATGATTTTTATAAAGCACTTTAATAACAGAGCTATCTTTTTACTGCTCTTTTTGAGCACCGCTTTGTTGCTCAATTGCTATCGCGGACGTCCCTCTGAAAAACCGCCGATTCATATCATTCCCGACATGGATTCGCAACCCAAATATGAAGCCCAGGAAACCAGCGATTTTTTCGAGGACGGACGCGCCATGCGCTTGCCTGTAGACGGAACGGTCTCTAAAGATGACCTCAGTGAAAACACCCACTATTATCAGGGCAAAGACGAAAACGGACAATTCGTCCGATCCCTGCCCGTCCAGCTCACTCTTCCCCTGCTTAAAAGGGGACAAGAAAGGTATGATATTTTTTGTGCACCATGCCATAGCAAAATCGGAGATGGCCAGGGAATTATGGTCAATCATGGCTATATCCCCCCACCAACGTTCCATGCCGATCGACTGCGCGATATCGAGGATGGCCATATTTATGATGTCATTACTTATGGCATTCGCAATATGCCTTCTTATGCCCATCAGATTCCTGTTAACGATCGCTGGACGATTGTGGCTTATGTGAGAGCATTACAACGTTCTCAGAATGCAAATTTGCAAGATATTCCTAAAGAAAAAAGAGATACTATCAATTAACCCTCACGGATTGCATAATGAAATCATTTGCGCGTCCTGAAACCGCCGCTCTTTCACGGTTTTCCCTGATTGCCGGAGCGATTTTTCTCGCTTTGAGTGTTATCGGATTCTTTATGGACAAGAATCAGTTCTTTTTTTCTTATCAGGTTGCCTTTACCTTTTGGATTTCTATCGGTTTAGGTGGACTCTTTCTGACCCTGCTGCACCATGTTTTTGGTGCGACCTGGAGTGTCGTCATCCGGCGTATCATGGAAACCATCATGTTTGTTTTGCCCTGGATGGTGATCTTTTTCCTGCCGATGCTTTTGGGGTTTCATGAACTGTTCCACTGGACTCACGCCGATGCGGTCGCTCACGATCCTCTGTTGCAGCAAAAACAACCTTTTCTGAATGTGCCCTTTTTCATCATTCGTGCAGGAATCTATTTTGCTGTATGGATCTATTTAACACGCTGGTTCTATAAAAAATCCATTGATCAGGACAGAGCATATGACAACAAAAAAGCCCATCGCATGCGCCAAGCCGCAGCACCGGCAATCATCCTTTTCGCTCTGACCCTGACGTTTGCTGCATTCGACTGGATGATGTCTCTCGATCCTCACTGGTATTCCACAATTTATGGTGTCTATTATTTCGCCGGCAGCACCCTGGCTACCATCGCCATACTCATCGTTTTGTCCCGCACGATCCAGGCAAAAGGAGGAATGAAAAATGTCCTGAATCTGGGTCACTATCATGATATGGGCAAGCTGTTATTTACCTTTGTGGTCTTTTGGGCTTATATCTCCTTTTCACAGTATTTCCTGATCTGGTATGCCAATATTCCCGAAGAAACCCTTTATTACTTTCACCGCTGGGAAGGCAGCTGGAAAACCACAAGCTTGATTATCGTCTTTGGTAAATTCGTGCTCCCGTTTCTGATTCTTATGACACGCAGTTCCAAACGCAATCTGACCTTGCTAACAGTGATATCACTATGGTTGCTGTTGATGCATTGGCTTGATCTCTATTGGTTGATCATGCCCACGCTTCATCAACATGGCGCCCATTTTTCCTGGCTCGATCTAACCACGATGCTGGGAATCGGTGGCATTTTTATCGGAATCTTTTTTGCACAAATACGCAAACAGGAAATCGTACCGGTTAATGACCCGAAACTATCCATATCTTTGGAATTTACGTCGCACTAATAGAGGTTAAACCCGATGCAAGATTCGAATCATCAAACTCGTTATGAAACATCTGACATAAATCTCAAGATGGTTACGTTCTATACAGTAACGGGTATCATTGTTCTCGTGATCATTTTGATTTTTCTCAATGAATTTTTTATTTCATCCCGGGAAAGTCAGGTCAAAGAACGGGTATTGAGTGTAGAATCCACTGAATTACGAGAGCTGAGGGCACGGGAACAAGAAATACTATATACCTACAAAGTGTTAGATAAAGAGCAGAATCAATACCAGATCCCGATCGATCGGGCCATGGAACTTTTGGCTGATGAAGCTTTTCAAAAACGATTAGAATCCAAACAATGAAACTCAGACGAGTAAATATGCATATTTTGACCCGGAACGGATACTTTTTATCCGTTCTTTTTATATTACTCCTATCGATTTTTAGCTTTGCACAGATTGCCAATCGCAATCCGGATGAACTGTTGAATATCGATGTCGAGGAAAAGCTCGGAGAGCAAGTCCCGGGGGATATTCAATTGACCAATGCTCGCGGAGAATCGATCACCCTGGATTCTCTATATCATCGAGGTAAACCTATTGTACTGGTGATGGCGTATTACAATTGTCCCATGTTGTGCACTCTGGTTCTCAATGGAGTCGTGGAAGGTCTTCGGCCTGTATCGCTGATACCGGCCAAAGATTATTATGTGTTGGTGGTCAGCATCGACCCGAACGAAACTCCTCAACTTGCCCAAGCCAAAAAGCAAAATTATGTCGCCAGCATAGATAAAAAGGGTGCTCAGGAGGGCATGATCTTTACGATTGCACTGCAAGAACAATCCAGAGCCCTGGCCAATGCCATCGGATTCAAGTATTATTATGTTGAGGAGCGACAAGAGTGGGCTCATCCGGCTGTGGTCACGCTGTTGTCGCCGGATGGGGTCATTTCCCGATATCTCTATGGCATCTCTTTCAAACCGAATGATCTCAAACTCGGACTTTTAGAGGCCTCTCAGGGAAAGATCGGTTCTGCTATGGATAAAGTGCTCTTGTATTGCTATCATTATGACCCCGATTCAAAAGGATATGTCGTTTTTGCCACCAATGTCATGAAAATCGCAGGAATTTCTACAGTCGTTATTCTTTTAATATTTTTGGGATTACTTTGGGGGAAAGAAACTGTTAAAAAGGTTGGAAAAAATTAAGGATTTTTAAATATGGATACCACGGCAACCGGTATTTTGCCACCCCCTTCATCGACCCTTGCTCCAGAGGTGGATGCCCTTTTTAATTTTGTGCTGATTGCATCGATTATATTCTTTCTCATCGTTGTCGTGGGCATGATCATTTTTGTCAGCCGCTATCGGCGCCGCGAAGGAAGACTCGTCGGAGAAGGGCCGTCTCATAATCGCTGGCTCGAAATCGTTTGGGCATTGATTCCTCTCGTACTGGTCTTTATTGTCTTTTTGTGGGGATTTCGTGTCTATATGAAAATGAATATCGTGCCCGGCAATGCTCTCGAAATTAAAGTGACCGCTCAAAAATGGTTTTGGAGTTTCGACTATCCCGGTGGTGCCACAAGCCTTAATGATCTCGTTGTGCCGGTAGATCGCCCCATCAAACTGGTCATGTCATCTACCGATGTCATTCACAGCTTTTTTGTTCCCAACTTTCGTATGAAAATGGATGTACTGCCCAACCGCTATACAGTGACCTGGTTTGAAGCAACTCAGACGGGCAATTACAATTTGTTTTGTACTGAATATTGCGGAACCGGTCATTCGGAAATGATCGGTAAAGTCAATGTCGTATCTCAGCGTGAATATGATGAGTGGCTTGAAACCAGTGCCTCCGCAGGTGAGGACATGTCTCTGACCGACTTTGGAGCCCAGTTGTACCAATCCAAAGCCTGTATTACCTGTCATTCTATCGATGGTCGGCCTCAAGTGGGTCCGAGCTTTAAGGGACGATACGGAACACAGGTTCAACTGCAAAACGGTGAAGCGGTTCTGGCTGATGCAAACTATATGCGTGAATCCATATTAAATCCGCAAGCCAAGATCGCCGCGGGGTATCAGCCAGTTATGCCAACCTATCAGGGATTGCTCAAAGATCGCGAGATCGATGCGTTGATCGAATATATAAAGTCCTTGCAAGACGAAAACGAAAATCCCTAGCCTAAAGCGGGGTTTGAATCGCGTCAAAAATAAAGGATTGTTCATGTCAACCTATGCAGAAACCAATTATCTCAATGCCAAGAAAGGCTTGTGGTCCTGGCTGACCACCCTCGATCACAAAAGAATTGGAATCCTCTATTTTATCGCCGTAATGGCTTCATTTTTTCTGGGTGGCGTGTTTGCCATGCTTATTCGACTCGAGCTCTTGTCACCGGGACGAGATCTGGTGAGTCCTGACACTTATAACCAATTCTTTACCCTGCATGGCGCCATCATGATCTTTTTGTTTATCATTCCTGGTATTCCTGCAATTTTTGGTAATTTCTTTTTGCCCCTGTATATCGGCGCGCGCGATGTGGCGTTTCCGCGTCTGAATCTCGCCAGCTGGTATGTCTATATCTTTGGTGCTGCCTTTGCCATCTTTTCCATGCTCACCAGCAGCGCTGACACCGGATGGACGTTTTATACTCCCTACAGTACTCAAACCGGCACGGCCGTGATCTCGATGACTCTGGGTGTTTTTATCCTCGGCTTTAGTTCTATTTTTACCGGCCTGAATTTCATTGTCACGATTCACAAATTGCGCGCTCCCGGGATGAGCTGGTTCAGGCTGCCCTTGTTTGTATGGGCTATCTATGCGACTGCCATCATTCAGGTACTGGCCACACCGGTACTGGGGATCACCATGGTCTTGCTGATCCTCGAGCGCGTTGCGGGTATAGGCATCTTTGATCCGGCTATGGGCGGAGATCCGATTCTATTTCAACACTTTTTCTGGTTTTATAGCCACCCGGCTGTCTATATCATGATTTTGCCCGGCATGGGAATCATTAGCGAAACTATTACTGCGTTTTCTAAAAAACAGATTTTTGGTTATAAACCCATCGCCTTTTCCAGTCTGGCCATCGCCTTTGTCAGTTTTTTGGTCTGGGGACACCACATGTTTACCAGTGGTCAGGCTGAGGTCGCGGCCATGATTTTTTCGTTTCTCACCTTTCTTGTGGGCATTCCGTCAGGAATCAAAGTGTTTAACTGGCTCGCCACTCTTTACAAAGGCTCGATCTCGTTACAAGCGCCCATGCTCTATACCCTGTCGTTTCTTTTTCTGTTTACCATAGGAGGTCTAACCGGTATCTTTCTCGGTGCCCTGGCTCTCGATGTGCACTTGCATGATACCTATTTCGTGGTCGCCCATTTCCATTATGTGATGGTGGGAGGGACGGTGATGGCGTTTTTTGCCGGACTCCATTACTGGTTCCCCAAAATGTTCGGCAAACGCTATAGCGAGTTCTGGGCCGCTGTTGCGGCTATTATTATTTTTGTAGGATTCAATTTGACCTTTTTTACCCAGTTTATGCTCGGACTGCAGGGAATGCCCAGACGCTACTATTCCTATCTCGATCAATATCAGGGATTGCATGGATTCTCCTCCATTGGCTCAATTATCATGGCATTTGGGTTTGTGATCATGTTTTTTTATTTTTTGCACGCCCTGCTACGTGGTAAGCCTGCCGGAGCGAATCCATGGGGCGCAATAACCCTGGAATGGACCGTTCCCTCACCACCGCCAACAGAGAACTTTGAGACTATTCCTATGGTCGATCATGGACCGTATGATTATGATAAAATCCATCCCGAACAAACCTAGCAAGCCTTGAGGAACCCGTTGATGGAACGCTCGTCACATGTAGCACACCATTTTGCCAATGCAAGTCAACAAAGAGATTCTGCAAAATTCGGAATGTGGATTTTTCTCATCACCGAAATGCTGCTCTTTGGCGGACTGTTTACCGCCTATTCTGTCTATCGCGCTATGCATGTGGAAATGTTTATCAATGCACATAAATTTCTCGATGTTCAGCTGGGGACTATCAATACCCTTGTTCTTATTACCAGCTCATTGACTATGGCCCTTGCAATACGAAGCATTCAGCTCAATCAGAAATCAAAGAGTGCGTGGTTTCTTTTGACCACTTTGATATTGGCTGCAGTGTTTTTAGGAATCAAATATTTTGAGTACAGCCATAAAATTCATCTCGGACAACTTCCCGGCAAATTTTATACGTTTCAGGGGGTCGAGGGGTCAAATCCACATATCTTTTTTAGCGTCTATTTTGTTATGACCGGATTGCACGGAATTCATGTCATCATGGGGATGGCCGTCATTCTTTTCCTTTTTGTCAAGACCCTTCGGGGTCACTATTCGGCAGAATATTTTAATCCCATCGAAAATACCGGTCTCTACTGGCATCTGGTCGATCTGGTATGGATCTATTTGTTTCCGTTGCTCTATTTGATAGGATGAGCTCATGAATACACCTCACGAACATGTTACGCCATTAAAAATTTATCTGGGCGTTGCTGTAGCGCTTTTTATACTCACCGGTATTACTGTTGGAGTCTCGTTTATCGACCTCGGTGGGTGGAATGCGATCGTCGCTGTCGGAGTCGCCTCTGTCAAGGCAGCGCTGGTGGCTCTCTTTTTTATGCATCTCTATCACGATGATCGTTTGAATACTATGGTCTTTTTATTCGGACTGTTATTTGTGACCCTGTTTATCGGGCTTACTCTGTTCGACACCCTGAGACGCGCTGACATTTATGAGATTCGTGATGTGCCGATCCAAAAAGATGCATCGATCTACCAAAATATGCCCGCCGATACAACACAAAACGCACACTAGAATGGAGAGAATCTTGAAACGCTTTAGACGAATATCTGTCATCACCACTCTTTTGACCTACTTTTTGATTTTTGTCGGGGGATTGGTGCGTGTTGCAGGGGCCGGACTGGGATGCCCGGATTGGCCCAAATGTTTTGACCGTTGGATTCCCCCTATTCATGTCAGCCAATTGCCGGCAAGTATGGATCCTATCGAGTTCAATTTTGCCCTGGCCTGGATTGAATATGTCAATCGACTCATCGGTGTCTTTATTGGGTTATTTATTCTTTTGACCTGCATATTTGCAGTCAAATATGCCGGTCATATCAAAAGAATTTGGATTCCATCAGTCCTGGCGCTCGTACTGGTCGTGTTCCAAGGATGGCTTGGTGGGGTTGTTGTGGCCACAGAATTACAACCTCTTGTCGTTTCACTTCATTTGTTTCTTGCCCTGGTGATCGTCAGCCTGCTTTTATATGCCAGTCAGCAAGCCTATCATGAAGAATTTGCCGACCAGATCGTACGACCTGTCATCCCTCTGGGCAGGCCGCTCGTGATCCTGCT
>CAYNUX010000066.1:0-12932 GCA_964400115.1 uncultured Cytophagia bacterium | reverse complement strand
TTGGCAAGCTTGCCAACGATCGTGTATATGAAGATATGATTCAAACAGATGCAGCTATCAACTCCGGCAATAGTGGTGGTCCATTGGTCAATGCTGTTGGTCAAGTGATCGGCATTAATACATGGATTATTTCAGGTAGTGATACCCGTTCTGCTAATATCGGATTGGGGTTTGCAATCCCTGTGAATCGGGTCAAGAGGATACTTGACGATCTTATCAAACATGGCACTGTGGATCGCAATTTCTGGACAGGTATCACGTGTAGTGAGTTGACTCCCTTAATTGCCCGGTATCTGGGGATTGATAAAACTGAGGGGGCAATCATTTCGGAAATTGCCCCCAATAGTCCGGCAGAAAAGGCAGGCCTTCAAGTAGGAGATGTAATCGTAGAACTCAATGGCAAACCCGTGCAGGAGCTTTTGGATATCAATCGAATTATTGATGAACTCGACCTACGTAGCGGAGATTATACGACCTTTCGTGTATACCATGACCGAAAAACTGTCGAAAAGCGCGTAAAGTTGGAAGCTTATCCCAAGAACAGGGGCTATAAATAATGATTGAGAGATATACACGCCCGGAAATGGGTGCTGTTTGGAGTGATCATAATAAATTTCGCATTTGGCTACTCATTGAGCTGGCTGCCTGTGAAGCGCAATCAGAGTTAGGGCAGATACCCTCTGACGCATTAGAGGTGATCAAGAATAAGGCAAATTTTAATGTCGACCGCGTTCTGGAAATCGAAAAAGATGTAAAACATGATGTGATCGCTTTTTTAACAAATGTGGCAGAATATGTCGGTCCAGAGTCCCGCTATATACATCTTGGAATGACGTCTTCTGATCTGTTGGATACTGCTCTTGCTGTTCAGGTAAAGCAGGCGGGTGCTATACTGCTCAAAGATATGAGTGACCTTTCGGGTGTTCTCAAAGAACAGGCTTTGAAACACAAAGAAACTATTTGTATTGGCCGTAGCCATGGTATTCATGCCGAACCCACCAGTTTCGGTCTGAAATTCGTACTCTGGTTTGATGAAATGGCACGCCAAACCTCTCGATTGCGACGCGCACTTGAGAATATGGCCATAGGCAAAGTTTCGGGAGCAGTGGGGAACTATATTCATATCGATCCGCAAGTCGAAGAGCTGGTATGTAAGAAACTGGGGTTGACTCCGGCAAATATCTCTACTCAGGTGATACAAAGAGATCATCACGCAGAGTTTTTGAACGCACTTGCCATGATTGGTGCTTCATTGGAAAAAATTGCTGTCGAGATCAGGCATTTGCAACGAACAGAAGTATTGGAAGCAGAAGAACCTTTTTCCAAAGGTCAAAAAGGATCCTCAGCGATGCCACATAAAAGGAATCCTATTGGCTCTGAAAATATCAGTGGATTGGCCAGATTACTGCGATCCAACGCTTTCGCTGGCATGGAAAATATTGCTCTCTGGCATGAGAGGGATATCAGTCATTCTTCTGTGGAACGAGTTGTCTTTCCCGATAGTTGTATTCTTGCAGACTATGCTCTTGCGAGAATGAGGCGAATTTTAAACGGCTTGGTGGTATATCCGGAAAACATGCGAGACAACCTGAACCTCACTCATGGATTGATCTTTTCTCAGCCGGTGCTTTTGGCCCTGACAAAAAAAGGAATGACCCGGGAAAAAGCTTATGACATTGTACAAACACTGGCCATGAAATGCTGGCAGGAAAAATTCGATCTCGAACAAGCTCTTTTGAATGATCAAGAGGTTAACACGTTTCTCGATACATCTGAAATTAAAGCCTGTTTCGATGAACGAGAGGCTTTACAGAGAGTGCAATATATTTATAAAAAAGCTGGAATCACGGAATGAGGTTTTGTCTCTCGAGGAAAGGAGCCTGAAATTGAAAACCAATAAACTTTACGAAGGCAAAGCCACTCGGTTTTATGAAACCAAAAATTCTAATGAATTAGTGGTAGAAATTAAACAAGAGTCTATTGGTAAAAAAGGCGGTAAGCAATCTAATGCAACGGAAAGAACCAAGATTAGTGCCCAATTTTCCAGTTTGTTGTTTCGCTATCTGGAAAGTTACAATATTTCCACTCATTTTATAAAGCCCATCTCTGATCATGAATTTTTGGTCAAACGAACTGAACTTTTACCCGTACAGTTGGTCGTTCGTAACATCGCTGCTGGCAGCCTGGTTAGACGATATGGCCTTGATGCAGGAAAAGAGTTAGAATGCCCGATTATTGAATATTATCTTTGCGATTCAGAGAAACAAGATCCAATGATCAATGAAGATCATATCATATCATTTGGGCATGCCAATTCCCAGGAAATAAAAGAACTTTATCGATTGGCTTCGAAAATAAATGTCGTACTTAAAGATTTTTTCCAAAGACGACTTTTAAAATTAATCGACATCAAACTCGAATTTGGACGATATGAAAAACAAATTATGCTGACGGGTACTCTCTTGCCTGGATCGTGTCGCTTGATGGATTCCGATACAGGGGAAAACTGGGATCTGAGTATTGTGCAAGACGATGAAGAAAAGGTGCAAGATTTTTATGATAAAATAAAAAATCGGTTTTTTGATTGATATATACAGTTATTTTTGATCGGACTTTTTTTTAAATTTTTAATGGGCAAATCAAGACAATCTATCGGCAATTTGATTTGCCCCAATTAACTGGGGTGTAGCATGAGTATTTCCAAAGAAGGAATTCCTGCCCTTTTGGGGTTATTGTTTTTCAACGTGGCTTTAGGCTGGCTTGGATACCATTACGGAAATCCTGCCATGATTGGTGTGTTTTATCTGTTTGTCCTGCTCTTTGTGTTTTGTCTCTATTTTTTTCGCGATCCAAAACGGTTACCGCCCAAAGACCCCAATGTGATTGTCTCGCCTGCAGACGGTAAAGTTGTTGAAATCAAGACGGTAAACGAGTCCTTATATTTAAAGCAAGAGGTAACCCGAGTTGCCATATTTCTTTCTGTCTTTGATGTTCATGTCAATTATGTGCCACTCGGGGGGCAGGTCGATTATGTAAAGTTTAAGCGCGGAACGTTTTTGCCGGCATATAAATCAGAAGCATCTGAATCAAATCAATTTACCCTGGTAGGGATGATTACGCCTTTTGGTAAAATGGCTTTTAAACAATCTGCAGGACTGGTCGCGCGAAGAATTGTGTGTCATTTGCGATATGGACAAGAGGTTCCGACAGGATACAAATTTGGGATCATCAAGTTTGGCTCCCGGGCTGAAGTCTATTTACCCAAAGGAGCAACACTTTTGATAAAGGAAGGAGATCGATTGCGTGCCGGGGAGAGCGTAATCGCACATGGTGATGAAAAACAGTAAAATTATTAATGTGCCGACATTGTTCACAGCTTTGAATTTGTTTAGCGGTTTTCTCTCGGTTGTTCAGGCAGCAGCTGGAAATTACGCCAGTGCCGGCTGGTTGATCTTTATCGCCTCTGTTTTCGATGCCCTCGATGGACGCATCGCTCGTGCTTCCGGGCATACCAGCGATTTTGGCCTGCAGATGGATTCCCTGGGTGATGTGGTCTCAGCCGGGTTGGCACCTTCTGTTCTTGTCTATCAGTTTTATCTGTATAAACTCGGGCATACAGGACTGTTTTTGTCTTTTTTACCCCTGTTATTCGCTGCTTTTCGGCTGGCTCGTTTCAATCTTTTTACACAAAAAACCGGTAAAAAAAGTGATTTTACGGGCATGCCAGCCCCCATGGCTGCGGTGACCCTGGCCAGTACTGCTATTTTATTGGATTATACTCAATGGGAATTTTTAGGACGCTTGATTATTTTCCTGGTTCCTCTGGTGAGTCTCTTGATGGCATCAACTCTTAGATATGACGGATTCCCCCGTTTTAGTCTTCGTGAAAAAGGAAAGAATAGAGTAAAGCTAATCGCTTTCTTGGCCACTTTTTTACTTTTGTTTGTCGTGCCCCAATATGCACTTTTTACTTTTATGATGATTTATGTTGTTTCTGGTCCTGTCGGAGCTGCCATTTCTTTGATCCAAAATGAAGAACCCGAAATAACCATCATTCCCAAAGAAGAGCATAATTCTTAATAAACCTGGTATTGACATCAAAATACCAAAAAAATATGTTTTTTTGACAAGAAACATGTTGTTAAAGAGAGCGTTTCATTAATATGCTTCAGGATGAAATATGAGACGAAAACATTCGATCACCTGGCTTGTTTTGGTCATTTTTGTGGGAGCGATTATGGGCTCTGCTCTCGGAAAGGTAATCGCATTAATTGTACCCAAAGGTGTGGTTCAAGAATTTTTCCTGCGTTCCATTTCGTTTGGTTTTTCTCCTGTGACGTTTGATTTGTCTCTTTTACAGTTTACATTTGGCCTTTCCTTTCAATTGAACGTAATCGGAGTGCTGGGAATTCTTCTTGCAGTGTACATTCTGCGGTGGTACACATAGTACTTGCAAATGTGATTTACATGCAATATATTATTGCCCAGCTATCGGATCGAGTGTATCAATGAGAAAATAAAAAGAATCCACCGGAACAGGGCAATCCTTTATAATTCGAGGCTTGTGCCTTGTTCTATATTGTTGTTTGATGCACATTGGAGGTAAATGTATGTTTCCAGCGATTGGCATGCCTGAAATGATGATCATTCTGCTGGTCGTGCTGCTTTTGTTTGGTTCGAAACGACTACCTGATTTGGCCCGTTCTATAGGCAAAAGCATGCAAGAGTTTAAAAAAGCTGCAGATGAAGTCAAAAAAGAAATTGATGTCTGAATCTGTAATTCATCGGGGCTTTTGTCCTCGTATAAATGACTATCTATTGGAGGAGTCAAATGGGAATTCCAAGTGGGCCTGAACTGCTAATCATTGTTTTTATCATCCTTTTGCTCTTTGGAGCAAAGCGTTTGCCCGAATTGGCCCAAGGGCTAGGTAAAGGAATCCGGGAGTTCAAAAATGCCACAAAGGATGAGCCCAAATCCCCGGCATCCAAATCTGAATCCACAAAAGCCAAATCAGACGACACAGAATAAGCTGTGATAAGGACTGATTAGCCAAGCTAACGTTATAGTGCATCTGAAAATGGGGATGACTATTGGATTATACGCAATTCGATTTCCTACAGTGTCGCGATCTATTGCTGAATAAAGAAATCACTTGTCAAGAACTTGCAGAGCAATATCTGCAAAACATCAATAAAGGCGCTCATCTGAACGCCTTTATTTCTATAATGCAAGACCAGGCCCTGGAGCAAGCCGCCCGAATCGATCAAAAGATTGCTCAAAACAACATGGGTGCACTGGCAGGACTCGTGCTGGGCGTGAAAGATTTGATCATCATGGAAAGAGTTCGTACGACTTGCGGATCAAGGATTTTACATGATTTTGTTGCTCCCTATACTGCTAGTGTTATACAACGACTGTTGGAACAGGATGTTATTGTCATTGGTAAAACCAATCTAGATGAATTTGCAATGGGCTCCTCCAGTGAAACATCCTATTTCGGTGTAGTGAGGAATCCTGTTGATCCGGAACGAGTCGCAGGTGGATCCTCGGGAGGATCTGCAGCTGCAGTCGCTGGTAAACTTTGTATGGCAGCCCTTGGAACAGACACCGGAGGATCCATCAGGCAACCGGCTTCGTTTTGCGGGGTGGTCGGGCTTAAACCCACTTATGGGCGGGTGTCAAGATTTGGATTGGTGGCCTATGCATCTTCTTTTGATCAAATCGGTCCCCTCACGAGATCCGTCAGAGATTGCGCTGCCATCATGAATAACCTGGCCGGCCACGACCCCATGGATTCTACTTCTGCAAATGTCGCTGTCCCTAACTATCTGAATGCACTGGATAAACAAGTCAAGGGTCTTGTCATCGGTCTGCCAAAAGAATATTTCAGTCAAGGACTTGATGAACAAGTCAAAATTTCCATCGATGATACTGTAAAACAATTGCAAAGAGCTGGCGCTGTCATTAAAAGTGTCTCCCTGCCTCATACAGAATATGCCATTGCCGCGTATTATATCCTGGCCACTGCTGAAGCTTCAGCCAATTTGGAACGATATGATGGTGTTCGATATGGATATAGAGATACAGGGGCTGCTAATCTTGAAGAAATGTATGTAAAAACACGCAGTGAAGGGTTTGGTCAAGAGGTCAAGCGAAGGATAATGCTGGGAACATTCGTTCTTTCATCCGGCTATTATGACGCCTATTATTTAAAAGCGCAAAAAGCACGCACTTTGATCAAACATGATTTCGAGCAGGTTCTCAGCCAGGTTGACTGTATCCTTACCCCTACGGCTCCGACGGTTGCTTTTAAACAGGGTGAAAAAACAGACGATCCCCTGGAAATGTATCTTTCTGATGTTTATACTGTTTCTGTGAATCTCGCCGGATTGCCGGGTATCTCTGTGCCTTGCGGTAAAAATGATCAGGGATTGCCCATTGGAGTGCAACTCGTGGGTCGTCCCTTTGATGAGGCGACCTTGCTGCGTATTGCCGACTGGATTGAATCTACTTAATATTTGATGACCAACCGGATGGATGTACAGAATGAATCTATCTTATGAACCGGTAATTGGACTCGAAGTTCATGTCCAATTATCAACTCTATCTAAAATATTTTGTTCATGCAGCACATCCTTTGGTGCTCAGCCAAACTCACAGGTGTGCCCTATCTGTCTGGGGATGCCAGGCGTATTGCCCGTATTGAATCGTCAGGTGGTAGATTCGGCTGTCCGTTTGGGTCTGGCCACCAACAGCCAGATCAATCAAAAATCTATCTTTGCTCGTAAGAATTATTTCTATCCGGATCTTCCCAAAGGCTACCAGATATCTCAATTTGAGAACCCTTTTTGTGAAAACGGCTCTATAGATATCGAGCTCGATGATGCCAGTATGAAAAAAGTACGCATCAATCGTATACATGCTGAGGAAGATGCTGGTAAATCAATGCATGCGGAAGCGTATGTGGGGAGCCAAGAGTCTCTGGTGGATGTAAATCGTTGCGGTGTTCCACTGCTCGAAATCGTATCTGAACCGGAATTAAAATCTCCACGAGAAGCCTATCATTATTTAGTCTCTCTGCGGCAGCTTGTACGCTACCTGGGGATCTGTGATGGCAATATGGAAGAGGGAAGTTTGCGCTGCGATGCCAATGTATCTGTGCGTCCCCTGGGTGAGACACGTCTCGGTATTAAGAGTGAAGTAAAAAACATGAACTCGTTTAACAGTGTTGAACGGGCTCTCGAATACGAAATACACCGACAGATTGACCTTTTACAAAAAGGCGAAAAATTGTACCAAGAAACCAGACTTTGGGATGCCGATAGAGGAGTTACAGAGTCGATGCGATCCAAAGAATATTCTCATGATTATCGATATTTCCCTGAACCGGATCTTGTTCCGGTTCACATCGATGAGCCATGGATCGAACGCATAGCACTGGAAATGCCGGAATTGCCTCTGGCAAAAAAACAAAGATTTATGCAAGAATACGATCTACCCCTTTATGATGCCACTATTCTGACAGAAGAT
Organism: uncultured Cytophagia bacterium; assembly: GCA_964400115.1. Lineage (GTDB taxonomy): Bacteria > Zhuqueibacterota > Zhuqueibacteria > Residuimicrobiales > Oceaniaggregativiventaceae > Oceaniaggregativivens. The sequence goes on along the minus strand of CAYNUX010000066.1, from coordinate 5,401 downwards.
CTCGGTATTGCCTTGTTTTATGAAAAAGCGGCTGCGCCTGTTCAAGACAAAAAACTGGTGAGTAATTGGGTGATGGGTGAGGTGATTCGTGCTTTAAAAGAAAGGCCCGGGGGAATTCGTGAGCTGTCATTAGCCCCTGAGGCGTTAAGCGAACTTTTGGTTCTTGTTCAAGATAAAGTTATCAATAACAAGATCGCTAAAAAGGTGTTTGATGAGTTGCTCAAGAGTGACAAATCTGCTAAAACGATTGTCGAAGAAAAAGGGTGGATTCAAATAAGCGATAGTGACCAGCTATCTAATATTATTGATCAAACCATTGAAAAGCACGCAAAGGATGTTGAGGATTATCTGGCAGGAAACACCAAAGTGTTTGGTTTTCTTATCGGACAGGTTATGCGTCTGACCAAGGGACAAGCCAATCCACAAACCGTCAATCAACTCTTGCGGGAGAAATTATCCGGACCGAACATAAAGTGATCAGTCTATATATTGCCGGAAAAAGAAGAGTTTGAGTGCATTTAAAAATCAATTGACTCTTGGTATATTATTTTTTAGATTTCTTTACTATACTCAATGTGACAGGCAAATCGAAAAATTGATTTGTCAACGGAAATATTTATTAAGGAAAAAGAGATGGCTTCGACTTCAGATTTTCGTACTGGCATGGTATTGATGATTGATGGAGAATACTATTCCATCGTAGAATTTCAACACGTAAAAATTGGGCGCGGTGGAGCTTTTGTCCGTACAAAGCTAAAGAATTTTAAAACTGACCGTGTCGTTGAAAAGACATTTCGCGGTGGTGAAAAAGTCAATGAAGTGCGTGTCGAACGTCATAAAATGCAATATCTTTATCAAGAGGCGGATTCACTTGTTTTAATGGATCAGGAAACATTTGATCAATTGCATGTTCCGTTGGAAATGGTTGGCGATAACCTGCCCTTTCTCAAAGAGGGTGAAATTGTCGATGTTCTCATGCATGGTGAAATCCCCCTTGGCGTTGAAATTCCTACCTTTGTGATATTAAAAGTGACCTCTACTGAGCCGGGTGTCAAAGGAGACACAGTCTCGGGTGCCACTAAAAAAGCCGTACTTGAGACGGGTGGCGAAATTCAAGTTCCTCTTTTTTTGGAAGAGGGAATCATGGTCAAAGTAGATACTCGTACCGGAGGGTATATCGAGCGCGTTAAGTAAATCCAGCAGAAGGAGATAGCATGCGCGAAAATAAAATACGCGAACTGGTCCGTATTGTCCAGGAAAGCGATATCGATGAATTAGAAGTCCGTACATGGTGGGGCAAAAGAGTACGAATTAAAAAGACAGCAACCAGTGTATTCGAGAACGTGACAGGTTCTGTGCCTGTTAGTGCAAGTCTGCCCCCGCAATCATCTGCTGTCGCTATACCCGGTGAGCCGGTTCAAGCACCTCCTGTAGCACCAGAAAATAGTGCGGCAGAGGCTGAAAGTAAACTCTTGGAGATAAAAGCTCCGATGGTCGGAACCTTTTATTCATCACCAGCCCCCGATGCTGAGCCCTATATCAAAGAAGGCGACGTGATCTCTCCAGGTCAAGTGCTATGCATTATAGAAGCCATGAAGCTCATGAATGAAATCGAATCAGAATTTAGCGGGCGCGTTGTCAAAGTATTGGGCAAGAATTCACAACCTGTCGAATATAATCAAACATTGTTTATCGTTGAACCCTCGAATGTTTGAGCAGACACTCGTACTCCATATTCAGCAACCTCTTATTTATTGATGGGGATAATCGTTGTTTAAAAAAATATTGATTGCCAACAGAGGCGAGATTGCACTACGAATCATCAGGGCTTGTCGTGAATTGGGGATTCAGACTGTAGCCGTTTACAGTGAAGCAGATGAAGAAAGCTTGCACGTTCGTTTTGCAAATGATGCTGTCTGTATTGGCCCTGGCCAGAGCCATCTCAGTTATTTGCATATTCCGGCACTGATCAGTGCTGCTGAAATTACCAATGCCGATGCCGTACATCCGGGATATGGATTTTTGGCTGAAAGTTCTCATTTTGCTGAAATTTGCGAATCATGTCATTTGCATTTCATCGGGCCAAAGCCAGGTGTGATCAGCAAGATGGGGGATAAAGCTTTTGCCAAGGATACGATGCGCAAGGCAGGTGTGCCGGTTATACCAGGATCCGCGGGTGTGATTCATCACTATGACGATGCATTGCAAAGCGCACATGAAATAGGTTTTCCAGTTATTATCAAAGCCTCTGCCGGTGGCGGCGGTCGTGGTATGCGTGTGGTACGCTCGGAAGCAGAACTGAAAAATGGTATCGGAGCTGCAATGGCGGAAGCCAAATCGGCTTTTAATAACTCTGACATCTATCTTGAACATTATTTCGAAAATCCTCGACACATCGAAGTGCAGATCCTCGGTGATCAACATGGCCAGGTTGCGGCGTTGGGTGAAAGAGAGTGCTCTATTCAACGCAAACATCAAAAATTGATCGAAGAATCCCCCTCGCCAGTGGTAACTCTCGAATTACGCCAGGCTATGAGCGAAGCGGCTATCAAAGGTGCCCAACAGGTGGGATATGATAGTGCCGGAACCATCGAGTTTCTCCTCGATGATGATGGAAGATTTTATTTTATGGAAATGAATACTCGTATTCAGGTCGAACATCCCGTAACCGAAGCTGTTATCGCCATCGATTTGATTAAATATCAAATTATGGTCGCCGCAGGGGAAAAATTGCCTCCGAATCTGGGTAAATTTAAACTTCGGGGCCATGCCATCGAGTGTCGGGTAAATGCTGAAAATCCGGAACAGAATTTTCGCCCCTCTCCCGGTCAAATTACCAGCTTTCATGTCCCCGGCGGACCCGGTGTTCGTGTCGATACGCATGCCTATGCACAATACCATATACCCCCTTTTTATGATTCACTCATTGCCAAAGTGATAACCCATGGTCGTAATCGACCGGAAGCTATTGTACGTATGATCCGTGCTCTGGAGGAATTTGTTGTCGAAGGCATTAAAACGACCATTCCTTTGCATTTAAAGATATTACAAAACAAAGATTTTCAAAGCGGAAATTTTAGCACCAAATTTCTCGAAAAATTTTTACAAAAATAATTTGGAGGAACCATGAACATTCCTGCCGACTTTTATTATACTGAAGAACATGAATGGATAAAGGTAGAAGATGGCGTTGCCACAATAGGAATTACAGATTATGCTCAGGGTGAATTGGGCGATGTCGTCTATGTCGAATTACCCTCTGCTGATGACATTGTTGAGCAAATGGAGGTTTTTGGCACAATCGAAGCTGTCAAAGCTGTTTCCGATCTTTACGCTCCGGTATCTGGTCGGGTTGTACAGGTCAACTCTGCTCTTGAGGATTCCCCTGAATTAATCAATAAAGATCCTTATGGGGAAGGCTGGATGATCAAGGTCGAATTGTCCGATGTCAGCGAATTGGACAAGTTACATGATTCAGATATTTATAAAGAACAAATTTCATAATTAGTGTAACGATCATGCCCTTTATTGCCAATACTCCCGATGATCGCAAAGCTATGCTTGCGGCTATAGGTGTCAATGAGCAAGAACTATTGAGCGGTATACCCAGCTCTTTGCTTGCTAAAGAATCCTTAAAACTTCCAGAGCCTCTTTCTGAAATGGAGGTGCTCGCATTTCTGGATGATCTCGCAGCTAAAAATCAAAATTGCGATCAATTATCTTGTTTTCTCGGTGCCGGCGCTTATGATCATTTTATTCCAAGCGCAGTACATCATATTTTACAACGCTCTGAATTCTATACGGCCTATACCCCCTATCAACCGGAAGTGAGCCAGGGTACACTCCAAGCGATCTATGAGTATCAGAGTATGATGTGCGAGCTCACAGGTATGGATGTATCCAATGCTTCTTTGTATGATGGGGGGTCTGCCCTTGCCGAGGCGATTTTACTTGCTAGCCAGCATACCAGGCGTAAAGAGATATTGATTGCACCTGGTGTTCACCCTCATTATGTCAATATCATGCAGACCTATGCTAAAGGTCAGAATATTGTTCTTAAAACTCTGTCTGGTGATCAGGGTTGTCTTGATCTACAGGATTTAAAAGACCAGTTGGGCGATACCATAGCTGGAGTCGTGGTTCAACATCCCAACTTTTTTGGATACTTGGAAGAGATGGAAACCATTTCCGAACTCACGCATAATGCAGGTGCCCTGTTCATTACGTCAAATGATCCCATTTCTCTTGCCATTTTAACCCCCCCCGGTCAATACGGAGCAGATATTGCCACTGGCGAGGGTCAGGGTTTGGGTACACCTCTCGCTTTTGGCGGGCCATATTTGGGTCTTTTTACCGTGAAAAAGGAATTGATGCGCAAACTCGCCGGAAGAGTTGTTGGAAAAACCAAAGACACCAAGAACAGGGTCGGGTTTGTTCTCACTTTGCAAACGCGTGAGCAGCATATCAGACGTGAACGGGCCACGTCAAATATCTGTACCAATCAAGGATTGAATGCTCTGGCAGCCGCTGTTTATCTTGCCCTGATGGGCAAAAATGGCTTGTATAAAATCGCAGAGTTGTGTATCCAAAAGAGTCATTATCTCGCTGAACAGATTGCAGGTGTTGACGGATTTTCTCTAAAGTATGATCGTCCTTTTTTTAAAGAATTTGTCGTGCAATCGGAACAAAATGTCTCAACAGTCATTAATAAAATGCGATTACATGGTATCCTGGCAGGTATACCTCTTGGCGAGGTTGACGAAAATTTGGCCGACTGTTTTCTTTGTTCGGTTACCGAGAAAAAAAGCCGGGAAGAGCTGGATCATTATTCCCAGACGCTTTCACATTTGTCCTAAAAAGATGTCGCATTTTTGTATCGTGTGACCATATTGTAACAGGTTGAGGGAATTTAATTTTCACTCCCTTTGTTATAAGTGTAGTAAAAACATAATTTTAAAGTATCTGGAACAAATATTCGCAATGATGGTATAATTATTGTACATATTGTAGGACAACATATTTTTATATTTTTATGCATATGGTGAGATGTTTTCCTTGACTGTTTAATTCAATTTTCGTACTTTTTTTCTGAAATCTGAAACATTCAATTTTGAGGGTAAGCCTATACTGCTTGATATCGTTTTTTATTTTCAATTCCAATTGCCCCAAGGCATAACAGAAATAAAAAACTATAGACTTGTTGTATAGGCTTGCCCTTTTTATATTCAATTGACCGAATGCAAAGGGTGGCCTTGCATTCGGTTTTTTTATGAATTCTAATCATTTTGATCTACTGGAGGCAATAATGAAAAAGTTTTTGGTCGTATTGTTAATGTCAGCGCTGGTTTTTCTTCCGGCAGTGCAGTCATTTGCGGTTAGCGAGGCCGCGGTTTTGTTTCTG
>CAYNUX010000065.1:0-13078 GCA_964400115.1 uncultured Cytophagia bacterium | reverse complement strand
ATAGCGGTTTGGCAATAATCTAAAGATATTCAGGAGATTAACCGTCGCCATGGTAAAGAATCCACCAGCAGGAAGAACAGCCCACCACTGATCAGGTTTGCGCATAGTTAACAGGGCAAAAATGATAGCCAGTGCGAATAAAAAGACCACCACAAATAGCTCATTCAGCTGAGGTATTACATCGTGCAATAGTATAAATAAACCCAGCGCAGCCAAAATTAAAGCCAGCGCAAGTGTCGATCCTTTTCGATAGTCGATGTACGATTTTGTGGCGAGCCCTGCCAACAACAGTAGAATAATGCCTCCGATAATATTTTGTGCCGGATAGGCAATATCCAGGTTCATCAAGAGCGCAAAAAGCCCTATAAGGACAATCGCACTGCCGATAACGAGTTGGTTTCGATCCGATGCCATGGATTTTCCTTTCAAAAATGGTACATACAAAATACGAATTCAATCTTAAAAAAGAAACAGTAAAGTGCCAAACGATCATCATCTAGGTTTCGATTAAAGTGACAACATATAGAGGGGAAATATTTCCAGTAATTTATCCAGGATGAAAATGACAGGGGACGGGAGAGTGCCTCGAGAATCTATAGAAATCAAGATCAAGAGGTGAAACGAGAGGATCAAGCCGGGTCTTGAAAAAAAAAGACCCGGCTTGGCAATTATTTCAGCAACATCATGCTGCGATTTTGCGTGATGGTTTGGCCATTGCTAATGACCGTAATCCTGTAAAAATAGGTTCCACTTGACATCAAGACTCCTTTCTCATTGCGACCCTCCCAGGTCACAGAGTGAGTGCCTGCCTGTTTTTGGCCATCGGTCAATATTTTCACAGGTTGTCCCAGTATATTGAATACGGTTAGTGTAATGTCAGCCTGATCGGGGAGTTGAAATGTGATTTCTGTTGTTGGATTGAACGGATTGGGATAGTTTTGCTTCAAGCTGAATCGGGTGGGTAGCGACTGGGTCGATTTTACCTCTGTGCTGGTTGCAATAACCATATTTGCAGCTACCGCTTCTGTCACAGTGCTGACATCGACAGGATTGTCAAGATGGCTATTTATTTCGTGGGGTGTTTGTGCTATAATTTTAAACGTTCCTATGGGTAGATCCTGGAGTGCATAACTCCCTTCAGCATCTGTTAATGTCGATGCGACCCTATGACCATCATCCACAACCGTAACCAATGTGCCTTCCAGAGCTGCCCCAGTTTCGTCGACAATACTCCCTTGTACTGTATAACCGCCTTCATCCTGAGCGCCGAGACGAAAATCGATTCCCGTGAGTTGTCCGTCTTTGGGAATCCTGATTTTTTCGGCCTCTTTCCAGTTTGTGGCATTTTCATAAAATGAAACAAGATATCCCTCTGCTTTGCAAGCCAATGAATAAACACCTGCTTTGAGTCCTGTCAATTCGTATTTTCCCTCTGCATCAGAGATTGCGCGCACAGGTCGTGCAAAGGAGCGGGGCATGGCCACGATTTTGGCACCTTTGACCGGTAATCCTGATGCGCTGTCAATAACGGTTCCGGTGATAGAGCCACTAAAACGGGGACGGCGTTCAAGTTCCAGATCGATGCCTTGCAACTCGGTTTGTGCATTGATTTCAATTTCTTTAGCCTCATCTCTTGTTGCAGCATCCTCGTACCATTTGGAGAAATAGTGCGGGTGACCGGCTTTGAGGAAATAATTTTCTGCAGTGATTCCATCCACGGTATATTCGCCATCCTTGTTGCTTTTTGCTTTATGCTGAATTCGACGATCAGAGGTCGAGATCAAGGTAACCGTGGCCCCTGCCAGCGGCATTTCTGTTTCGTTATCCGTGATCACACCCATAAGGGAACTGCCCTTGCTCAAATCGACATCAATCGTTTTTGTTTGAGCTGCTGTGATTTCGACAGGTGTGGCATCATAAATAAACCGGGCATTCTCATAATATTCTTTGATGTATCCGGCTGCCAGCACAACCATTTTATAGGATCCACTTTGAATGGCAGAAAGGGTATAGTTTCCCTGATCGTCAGATTTGCCATGATAAACGGGTTTGTGTGCAGATTTGCGATTTTCGGAAAAGATTCGAATGATCGCTCCTTCAATCGGTTCACCGGATTCAGAATCTATGATCGTTCCTGTCAGACTGCCCAGAGGATCGAGTACCATGTGAATCTCGGTGTGCTGATCTTCCGTTATTTCGACCGAGGTGGCCTCATCGATCGAAAGTGCATTGTCATATAATTCGGCCTGGAAACTATCTGCTGCTGCCATGACCCAATAACGGCCCGGATTCAACTGCATGGCGAACTTGCCATCCTTGCCGGATCTCGTTTTTCGCAGCCATTTGTCACGCTTGCCAGGCAGGGGAGCGTGTGCTTTTTTGGCGACCATGATGATCGCACCGCGGACAGGTGTGTCATCGGGTGAAGAAACAATCATGCCTGTCAGTGCATGGGTTACGGACAAGTTGAAATCGATCCCCTGGAGATCCTGGTCGAGGGTGACCTCGATGAGCTGTGCGTTCTCGGCAGTACTTTGTTGATCAAAATATTGCCGCAGGAATCCTTGTTTATTAGCGAACGCGACATAGTCTCCGGGACGCAATCCGTTCAAGGAATAATTTCCATTTTCGTCGCTTATGGCATGTGCACGATACCGGGGTGCAAGAGGAGAATAAAATGTAACCAGAGCGTTTTCAAGGGGCTGTCCGGAATCCTCTTTCACTGACCCTGTAATCCGGGCACCTGTTTCGAGTCCAAAGTCAAAGCCTGTCAGGCTGTCATCTTCTGTGATGGTAATGATTGTCGCTTCATCATTAGAATAGGCATTTTGATAAAATTCCGGTACATATTCTTTCGAAAAGGCTTTGACCACATATTGTCCGGGCAATAATCGACCCAGTGTATATATTCCTTCAGAGTCTGTTCTGGTTCGTTTGCTGAAAAGGGGAGGGGTAAGTTTTGTCGCTTCCAGACGAACATCGGCTATCGGCGCTCCGCTCTCGTCTGTTACCGATCCACTGATCCATGCATTCGGTTTGTCGCCGACAAAGACGGGAGCCGTGGTCCTGTGAGCGACTCCTTTGAGGGTTGCGAGTGCAATCACCTTGCCGCGACCATTGCGTTCCCCGGCGGTAAACAGTCCGGCCTCATCCATATTTCCCAGTGCGGGCGGATCGACAAACCATTTTACGCGCTCTGTTTGCAAAAGAATTCCTTCTTTGTTTTTTGCGATCAGGTTGAATTGCTGTTGTTCACCTGGGTGAATAAAGGCCTTTTCCGGTTTTATCGTTACCGTGACAGGGTTATCCGAAGGTATGATAATGACCGAGGCTGCCGCACGAACCGATTCTCCGGCGATACGTCCTTTGGCGATCACTCGTCCCTCGGCCGGATTTTGACCGGCAATAAAAAATCCATCCTCAGAGATACGGCCCAGGTCTTCCGGGATCAGCTCCCATTCGATATTATCGATTTTCTGTGGCTGATAACGATCATTAAACGCGATTGCTCTAAAGGCAACCGTTTCACGGGGTTCCAGTTTGACTTGATTGGGAACAATGCTCAGGGTGTGTGACAATGTCACATCGAGTATTCCCAGCAACAAACTTGTCAAGAGAATTAGCGATCTTTTCATGGTTAACTCCTCAATTTTTTTTGGCATTTTTTAGTTAAAAACTGTAAGTTGAGGAGCCCTGTCCTCATTCGCTGATAGATCGTTTGCCGACGTCTTGAGAATGCCGGGCAGGGCTATGATTCCATCGAGTTGCAATCATCACCTCCTTTTGTTCTAGTTTACCATATTGCGAGCAATTGTGTGTAATTCATAGGCCAGAAACAGATGGTTATTCTCCAATGCTTCACCCCCCCATTGAATGATTTCCAGGGCAGCTGCACGCAGATTTTTGGCATTTGAACCCAATTGATCAGAAGGATTTAAAAGCTGGGTTTCCAGGGTTTGCAGATCCGCTCTGATGCTTTCGGTGCTCTGGTTGTTTTGCATGGATGCGCTGTTCAGCGCCAGCTCTAACATTCTATTCGCGGCGAGAATATATTCCAGAGCAAGATCCAGATTATTTTTATCCACTGCCTGTTCTGACTTGATCTTGAATTGACTTGCAGCATTAAAAAATTCGGGCTTTACGATGTCGGATTGTGAGGTGTTCTCTAGTTTGCGATCGAGTTTGTCGATCTGTTCCTGGGCACGTTGCAACAGGTTACCGGGTTTGGTCTCCGAGAGTACTCTGGCCAAAAGGGCGCGAGCTTCCTGAAGGTGCTGTTCGGCCAATTGAAAGTCCTGATTCATTGCGGCCTCTTTTGCCTGGTTATACAAGGTCTGGGCGCGTTCATAGGCCTTGTGAGCGGTTGTCCTGTTTGGCAGATTTTCAAGATTGTTTTTGGCAATGCCGAGAATTTCTGCCAAAAGATCGAGGTCAGCATAGATTTGGTCCTGGCTCGTAAGGTTATCTCCTTCGCACAGATCGATGATTCGCAAGGAAAGTCGTACCGCGGTTTTGGATAAAGAGATGACGAGTTGACGGTTACTGCTATTTTGAGCAGAGTGGATAGAGGATCTCAACTTTTGCAATTGCTCAAAAAGCTTTTTTGCTCTGTCATCCGGACAATTATTGGCCGCTTTTTCTGCCCTGGAATAGAGCATGCGGAATTCCCGCGCAGCATCCTTTTTGCTTGGCCGTTTGTCTGATTGCAGGGCTTTTTGCGAAAAGTCGATGGTTTCCTTAAAAGAGGCCAGTGCCCTGGCCGGTTGTTGTTGAACAATGGCGATCAAGCCCTTTCTGTATGCATCCCTCGCTTGTTGTAATCTTTTTAGAGATCTGCGATCCGTTTCATCGATTCGCGCTTCAGCGTTTATCAGATTGAGCAATGCCCTGCGATGTGCGATTTCCACAGGCACACTGATCATGGGCCTGAGCATACTCCAAAGTTTGACCGTGGCACTGCGGATGATTCTGTCTGCTTGGCGGATTTGACCCTGGCGATAGTGATATACGGCCTGGTCTCTTTGGCGATCAAGAGCCTTGAGCATCGGATAAAGATCATTTCTATTATTGGCGTTTATCAAATTTTCTGCAAATTTGAGCTGATGATCAAACCATATAATTTGCTTCGGCAGGGATTGTGCCGAGGCAGTGAATGCACAAAATAGAAAAAGGTATATTGCTTTTTTCATTTTTATCTCCATTTGTCATTTTTGTTGAATGCAATCCATATGCCATCCCATGAGCGACTGGTTGTTTTCGATATGTTTAATAAAAACAATAATGAAAAATTGGGGTATGTTAAAGAGTTAAATGCAATTGTACGCGCAGGTACACTGCTGTACAGCTGGGTACGAGGACGAGGTCAGGATTTGAAAAAGGTCTCCAGTTCGGAAAGTAAAGAATCCTGGTCGGATGTGATGGTATAGCAACGGGGGAGGGAACGGAGAAAGTGTTTGCCATAACCTTTTTTTATGATGCGATTATCCAAAATGAGAACGGCTCCGCGATCCGTCCGGCTGCGAATCAAACGTCCGAATCCCTGACGTAATTTTATGACTGCCACGGGGAGACTATGTTCCATAAAGGGATTTCCCCCTGCCTGTTCAATGGCTTCGTAACGGGCTTCTACAATCGGTTCATTGGGTACCTGGAAAGGCAGTTTGGTGATAATGACCAATTGTAACGCCTTACCTATCACATCAACGCCTTCCCAGAAACTGTTTGTTGCAAACAAAACCGAATGAGGGGTTTTACGGAACCGGGTTAACAACTCGTGTCGATTCAGGGTCCCTTGCTTTAGGACCGTAAGGCCGACCATATCCAGGGATTCGGCTAATTTACGGTATACTTGTTCCAGAATTCCATAGGAGGTAAACAAAACAAAGGCATGTCCTTTTGAGGTTGCCAGGCTTTTAAAGATGAAATTAGCCAGAAACGGGACATAGTCTTTTTGGAATTGCTGAGGAGTATCCACCGGAATACCCAGCAGTACCTGATTTTCATACTCAAAGGGTGCTGGCAGATTCAATTCGGTAATGCGGGAGGGGTCGTTATATTGGGTCAAACCGATGCGTTTTGAAATAAATTCAAATTTTTGATCGACTGTCAGGGTTGCAGAGGTCATAATAACGGTGCCAAAGGGTTCATAGACCGCTTGATTCATCATCTCTGATACATCCAGGGGGGATTGCAAAAATCGTAAACTGGTACGGCCGCGAGTTGATGGTCGCATCTCTAGCCATCTTATGGTTTCCTGATCTTTTCCAAAAAGAATAGAGTCCAAATCTTCTGCAATAATCGTCAAACGATCTGCCTGTGCGCGTATGTCTGTGATGAGGGATGTCCAATCGTCTCCGCTATCTTTTGCCACTGCATCCAATTTTTCGATCAATCTATAGATTTTTGTAGAAAAGGAACGTAGCATAAGCAAATAATCGCTCAAGGGATTGTCCATGGCTGTTGACTCTAGCAATCGGTTACGATTTTCCAGAGTCAGCCTAACTTTGATTTCATGGCTATAGTCATTGCCAAAACCGAGCTGCATCTGTCTGGAGAGATCATCGCATAAATCATTGGTCATATTATTCAGGGAGTGGAGATCGGGTACAAGCCGCTGGTTAATATATTCCTCAATAGACTTGTGAAGCGATAGAGTGACTGTTTTGCTGCGCGACATTTTGTGCAACACACGGGGTAAATATCCTCTGTTTTTACCTTTATGTTCCCGGTAAAGTCGGGAAAGCAATCTGATGATTCCTGCTCGGGTGATTCTGCTGCCAAAATAGTTGGTAGCAACGTTCTCGAGATGGTGGGCTTCATCGAAAATAATCCGCTCATAAGGAGGCAATATCGCGGCCTGGGCCACACCTTGAATCTGATACCGCAGGGCAAGATCAGCAAAAAGCAAGTGATGATTGACCACCAATATTTGGGCACGCGTTGCTTCTCGTCTGGCTTTATTTACAAAACATTCCCGAAAGTATGGACACTTGCTTCGTGTACACGTGTCACTTTCAGCGGCGATTTTTTCCCAAGTTGTATCTTTGGGAATATAGGAAAGATCTGCTTTACTGCCTTCTTTTGTCGATCCGGCCCATTCGACAAGGGAGTCGAGTTCTTCCCTGTCTTCCTCGTCAGAATAGAGGTCTCGTTCCTGATTAATGTCTTTGATTTTGCGCAAACACACGTAATTGCTTTTACCTTTTACAATAACCGCCTTAAAATTCAAATTTAGAGCATTTTGCAAAAAGGGAATATCTTTTTTGATCAATTGTTCTTGCAGATTGATGGTGTTGGTAGAGATTATGACTCGTTCTTTATTTTGCAGAGCCCAATGAATGGCAGGAATGAGGTATGCCAATGATTTGCCAGTGCCCGTGCCAGCTTCGATCAAGGATATTTTATTTTCATTGAATGCCTTTGCGACATTTTCAATCATTTGTTGTTGTTGGGAACGGATTTCATAATTCGGTAGTCGATATGAGATCGGGCCTCCCGGTTCTAGTAATTGTACGAGTTCGGGGAGGTTTAATTCTTTTGTTTCCTTTTTTTTGAATGGTTCTACGACCACATAGATATCATCGACCCGATTATTGACGATATAAAAAGCCACAGAATAGTCGTCCAGGGAGATGGCAATCTGCAAATCTGCATTAGAAGGGGACAAGTAACCGGAGGGATGATTATGTATAACCACATCGGCGTCACGAGCGATTTCAAGCACTGCGGGTACGGCAATTTCGTTTCCCCTGGCAATGGCATCCACCACATATACGATCAAATCTTCTTCGGTGTAACCGACAAAAAAGACCTCATTGCCTTGCGCCTCGGCAATAGCTTCTTGCATTTGGGTAATAGCTTTGGGTGCGAGATAATGCTCGACTTGCGTCATATTGTCTATTTCTCCAACTGCAAAGTCTTTGCTCGATAGCCCCTGTCGCATAGATCGTGGGCAAAATGTTCAAAACCATGGGTGGTATATACCGTCGACGGGTTAACTTTTTCCACAAGTCGAATCAGGTCATTGTAATCTGCATGATCACTGAGAGGGAGAGTCGTATCGGCACGAACGTGAAACCGGTTTGCTCCACTAGCCCAACCGGTCAGAAACAAGGTACGTGGATTTGAGATACGCATCAGAACTCCCGGTTTACGGCAGAGATGCGGAGGAATGATCAAGACTTCTCCGGTAAAAAGTTCGGCTTCCCGCCAGGGTGCACAATTTTTGAATGGTATCCCAAAATCCTGATAGATCTGTGCCACTTGCCAAATGGAAGGGTGGACGCGAACGCGCCAGCCCAGATCGCCAAAGATTTTCATCGCTTCCTGGCTTTTTCCCAGCGTATACGCTAATATAACAGGTGTTTGCCCGCGATGTATAGATTCTTCAACAAAGAGAGACATTTCATGAATAATTTCAGCGAGGCTTAATTTATGCTGATATTCTGGTGAGCCAAATGTCGATTCCATAATAAGAACATCGGCTTTCGGGATATCGATGCGTTCAGCTGTTAACCCGGGTTTTAATTTAAAATCACCTGTATAGAGCAGGCTTTCTCCGTTGTGCTCTATGCGAATCATGGCTGATCCGAGAATATGTCCGGCCGGGTAGAGCTGAATGACATAACTGCCCAGTTCGAAAGAGTTGCCGAATTCCAGGGCAGTGGTCTTTTTGGGTTTACCCCTATGGGCATGGAACCTACACGTCGCCGGGGTTGCTATCGTGTGATTGTGATTCCTGAGGTGATCTGCATGGCCATGACTGATAAAACTAAATTCGACTTTTCGTAAAGCATCCAGCCAAAAATCATGGTCACGCAGCTTTATCCCCCATGCATCAAAATTGAACATACACCCTTGCCGATTTTTTTCAAAAAGTAGCGGTGAACGAGATTATCGTCGGTCAATTCCGGATGAAATGTCGATACGAGAATATGTCCTTTTTCAGCCAGCACAATATTCTCACCATGCCAGCCAAGAGGAGTGACACCTGTTCCAATGTGTGTGATTTTAGGTGCTCTTATAAAAACTCCTTCGAATGAGGATGTTGTATCGAGTCGGATCTGAACGGGAGCGATAAATGAATTTATTTGTCTTCCATATGCATTTCTTTGCACGGAAATATCAATTAACCCCAGAGGAGTGAACGGAGCATTGGTGACATGTGTCGCCAGGGTAATCAAGCCAGCACATGTGCCATAGACCGGTTTTGTTTGTGCAAACGTCTTCAGAGGGCTCCACAGATTGTGTTTATGCAATAAATGAACCAGTGTGGTAGACTCTCCGCCAGGGATTACGAGTCCGTCGCATTTTTCCAGATGGTTTTGTGTTTTGACTTGAACGGTCTCTGCACCCAATGAATGTAACATGACCTGGTGTTTTGCAAAATCTCCTTGAATGGATAGAATGCCGATGGTTTTAGTCATAGAGTATAGTTTCCATAATTACCAGCCACGTCCGGCCATTTTTTGATCTTCGGGTAATGTTTTAATATCGATTCCCGGCATGGGATCGCCCAGATCTTCGGACAATTTAGCGATCAAATCAAAATCGGTATAGTGGGTAACCGAGGAAACGACGGCTTTGGCTCGTTTTTCAGGATTAGAGGACATAAAAATCCCGCTTCCGACAAAGACTGATTCTGCACCCAGTTGAACCATGAGGGAAGCATCAGCCGGGGTTGCCACACCCCCTGCGGAAAAATTGGGTACAGGCAATTTACCGCTTTTTTTAATTTCTCTTAGCAGCTCGACAGGTGCGCCGATATTTTTCCCTTCGGCAACCAATTCCTCTTCACCGAGCAGTGTGATTCTTTTTATTCCGCTTTGAACAGCTCGCATATGGCGAACCGCTTCAATGATATTTCCGGTTCCGGCTTCGCCTTTGGTTCTGATCATGGCAGCTCCTTCGGCGATACGTCGAAGTGCTTCGCCGAGATCACGGCAGCCACAAACAAAGGGGGCTTTGAAACTATATTTGTCAATATGATAAGTTTCATCAGCCGGGGTCAATACTTCACTCTCGTCGATAAAATCTACACCCAAAGCTTCGAGGACCTGTGCCTCGGCAAAGTGGCCAATTCTGCATTTAGCCATAACAGGAATAGAAACCGCATCCTGGATGGCTCTGATGATTTTAGGATCAGACATGCGTGCCACTCCACCCATTGCCCGTATCTGAGCGGGAATACGTTCGAGGGCCATGACGGCAACGGCACCGGCATCTTGCGCGATTTTCGCCTGCTCGACATTGGTAACATCCATGATGACGCCACCTTTGAGCATCTCTGCAAGACCGATTTTTAATTTTAATTCATTATCCATTTTTATAGACTCCTTTAAAGATGTTTCGCAATGATCGGAAACAGAAAATTAGTAATTTTTTAATAAAATTCCAATAATTAATGGACAGTACTGGGTGAATGGGGAAATGCGGAGAAAAAGGTATCAAATTCGGCTGTGCATCTGTTATCGCGGGAGAATTAACTGTTGTGTCACAAAAGACCGGATAAACTGTATGCTGCGACCCTCAACTTGATACACTCTGAATCAATAACGCAGCCGTCGCTTTTTTTCCCGTTCTGATAATTCCGGGCGATTGATAGATTGATGTCCGCTGTGGTATTCACATTCTCTGGTCGGCTGATATCGAACTGCAAATATTTCACTCTCTACTTCCGGGCAATAATCCGATGCCAGCATTTTGGTCTCTGCACAGATTTCAAGCTCTACAACCCCATCGGGTTTTATAAACTCTGCTACAGGTAATTGCAAGGTGTCGTGTGCCGCAGCCATAAAAGTGGCTGCAATAGGAAGTGCGGCTCGTGCGCCGGATTGTCTATTCCCCAGGGACAATGAGGGGTCATCCAGACCGACCCATACGCCAGCGACGATTTGTGGTGTAAAGGTTACGTACCAGGCATCTGTAAAATTATTCGTGGTGCCTGTTTTGCCCCCTGCCGGGCGCAAAAAGCGATAGACCGATCTGGAGGCAGCCCCGGTACCTCTCGAGGCAACGGTTTTGAGCAAGTCGGTCATGATATACGCGGTCTCTTCTCTGAGAACACCTTTACTTTGCTGTTTTGCACGTTCCAGGATATTTCCGTTTTTGTCTTCAACACGTAAAACCGACACAGGTTTTACAAGCACCCCATTATTTGCAAAAACACCAAATGCGGAAACCATTTCCATGGGGATCACCCCGCAGGATCCCAGAGCGAGTGCATCAACAGGATCGAGGTGTGTTGTGATGCCCAGGTTTCTTGCATAGCGAATGACCTGTTCAGGGGGAACGTCTTCCTGTACCAGACGTGCCGATACCAGATTGAGGGATTTGCGCAAGGCTTCACGTAATGTGGTTTTACCGCCAATCGAGCCATCATAATTGTGGGGTGTCCATCGTGAGCCATCGGGCATGTGCACAACGATCGGCTGATTGAGTTTTTCATAGGTGGGCATATAGCCATTATCGATAGCGGCCGTATAAACGATGGGTTTAAACACCGAGCCTGGTTGACGTATGGCTTGTACGGCCCGATTGAATTGGCTCTCATTGAAATCTCGCCCGCCAATCATTGCCAAGAGATGCCCGGTTGAGGGATCCAGTGCCACGAGCATGACCTGCACGGGTGCCTTGGCTTGAATCAACGAATCTACAAATGTCTTGTTTTGCATAAGTTCGTCGAGGGAATTATCGCGTAACAGTGAGGGAGGAACCAGCCGGGCGAATTCACTTTTTTTGCGCATATTCCGGCTCACAACGGCCTGGAGGTTGGGCAAAAAACTGTCGACTGCGGCTTCGGCGATTGCCTGAAGGCGTGTATCCAGACTCGTATAGACCTTGAATCCTTCCTGATAAAGATCCATACCATAATCTTTTTGCAGATTTTGACGCAGATACTCTGTAAAATAGGGTGCAACGCCCAAGAGGGCATTGCCCTGGGGATTGACAATATCCAGATTTTTATTAGATGCTGTTTGAAATTGTTTTTCTGTGATGAATCCTTCAGCCCTCATTCGTGCAAGCACCACATTTCGTCTGTTCAGGGCTCTTTCAGGATACCGAAATGGATTTAGGGTTGCCGGTCGTTGCAGCATACCGGTCAATAGTGCTGCTTCTGAAAGTGTGAGATCCTGGACATTTTTTGCAAAAAAGTGACGAGCAGCCGATTCCACACCATATGTACCATGTCCGAACGACATCAGGTTCATATACATTTCCAGAATTTCCGGTTTTGTATACGTTCGTTCGATTTGGATGGCTGTAAGAATCTCCTTGATCTTTCGGATGATGGTTTTTTCAGGAGTCAAATAGAGTCGTCTGGCCAGCTGCTGAGTTAAGGTCGATGCTCCTTGCTGTTTGCTCATGGTCACGATATCGGTGAAAATGACTTTGAGAAGACGGGTCGGTGAGATGCCCCAGTGCTCGTAAAATCTGTGGTCTTCTGTCGCCAGAACAGCTTGCACAAGAGTATCCGGAATTTGACTCAGAGGGGTATAGAACCGGCGTTCGGTAAAAAATTCTTTAATCATTACGCCATCTGCCGAATAGACCTTGGTTGCCAATTCGGGTGAATAGTTTTCCAATTGTTCAAATGAGGGTAGATCCTTACCGAAATAGACTGTAAAAATCAAAAGGAAAAATACCAGACCAGAAAATAGGGTTAAAAATTTTCTGCGAAAATCGCCCCATAAAAATAATCGCAATTTTTCCCTGAACGAGGGCTTGGCTTTAGGAGTGTGCTTTATCGTCATGATGCCTAATATCGTTTAATTCGGGTTAATACTTTTCTATACCGGTTCAAATCTTCCAAAACTTTTCCGGTACCTCTGACCACTGCCAGAAGGGGTTCTTCTGCTAGAATGACAGGCAAATTGGTTTCTTGTCGCAACCGTTCATCCAGATCACGTAACATTGATCCTCCGCCGGTGAGCATGATTCCGCGTTCGAGAATATCAGCTGAAAGTTCTGGGGGAGTCTGTTCGAGACACAGTTTTAAGGACTCTACTATTTGGTCAACGGTCTCTGACAATGCTTCTTGAACTTGTTTGGCAGTGATGGTAACAGTTTTGGGAATTCC
>CAYNUX010000064.1:0-13160 GCA_964400115.1 uncultured Cytophagia bacterium | reverse complement strand
CGCCTGGTTTGGCATTAAAAGCAGCTTTTTCAAAGGGTTCAACCATTTGTCCGGAACCAAACCATCCCAGGTCACCTCCTTTTTCAGCAGAACCCGGATCTTCCGAATAAACACTTGCCAATTCTTGAAAGCTATCCCCCTGTTCGATGTCCTGGAAAAGCTCATCGGCCTGATTAAAAATAGCCTGGGTATCAGCAGCAGTGGGTGTGGTTTCCAAAAGCACATAATCGATCTGACGTCGCTCGGCCTGCTTGTACTCTTCTTTATTCTCGTTATAATAGGCTTGAATTTCTGCTTCAGGTGGTTCAGGAACCTCTTGAGCGAACTGAGTCAGGGAATAGAGAACATAATCGACTTTGACTTTTGCATTTCTGCGTTTATATTCCAAAAACGCCTCATCATCAGTGACCACTGCAGTGGCATTGAACATGTATTGTAATTTGTTCAAAGGCAGAGTCATCCGCAAATAATTTTCAATGGGTGCCCAGTTTGTTTGAGGATCAGCAAGGGCTCTTTGGTAGGCTTCCATTTGAAAGACGCCGTTAGAATCCAAAAAGGCAGGCTGGGTTCTCAAAAATTCAGGCGGATGATTGTAAATCTCATCCACGACTTCACCGTTTGAAGCTTCCAAATCCATTTCGGCAACGATTTCACTCAGGAGCCTTTGCTGGACGAGGCTTTCGAATACCTGATTTTCAATTTGTTGTAATTGGTATCCTTCAGGATCCGTGCCGGATCGTTCCCGATAAGCGCGAAGTTCATTTTGATAATTCTGATAAAACTCTTCATAAGGGATTTCCTGGCCTTCGACCTCTGCAATGACATTTCTGCCACGCGGTCCTTGAAAGCCGCCCATACCCCAGTCAAATATAATCGTTGCGATGAATGCAAATACCAGGATCAGTAATATATTTTTGGTATTTTCACGCATCCGGTTCATTACAGCCATAAATGATTCCTCACTCGTTGTATGATCAGTACTTTTTTTTAGCCGATTCAAAACGGGTATAACGGGACAATATATGATCTATCTCGTTTAAAAGCAAGGTCTTTTTAACCATTCACATCAGGCATGGGTTCCAGAATTTTTATTGATTATTATGGGTGAAAGTGTTATAGTAAAGAACTGATTTTTACCTCGGAGTGCATATGTGGTTTGACTTGATGATGATAAGTGTGTGGGGAGGGTTTGCTGCTCTGGACACCACTGCTGCGTTTCAAATCATGTCTGCCCGGCCTCTTGTTTCCTGTTCCATTATAGGATTTTTACTGGGTGATTTTTCGCTGGGCTTTATTCTCGGTACCCTGTTAGAGCTATTGTGGTTAAATGAGTTACCGATAGGCGGGGCTTTTCTTGCCGAAGGAAACCTGGGTGCAGTCGTCACGGCCAGTGTCGGTATCCTGGCTGCTCATCAGACCGGCCGCAATGAATTATCTTTGGCATTGGCCTTGATTACCGGGACATTTATCAGTCTGACCAGTGGCTACCTGGTTGTATGGATGCGCAGAATAAATAGTAAACTCTATGAACGATTGCTCTTTCGGAAAAAACTCTCTTTCAAACATATCAGCAGAACGCATTGGGCAGGAATCGGATTTAATTTCATCATTGGTGTGTTTTTAACGGGAATTTTGGCATATATTTTAGGTTTGCAAGGTTTTCCCCCAATCATCCGGGCCATCCCCCCGGAATGGGATGTGTATGCACGCCCCATAGGAAGTGCTTTTTTGGGTATCGGATGCGCCACACTGTGGACCCTGTTTGTAAACCGTAAACAGTGGCTTTGGCTGATCGTCGGGCTGGCGGGCGGAGCATCGGCCTTTGCATTGACTCTGTAATGAATGAGGTTTTTTTATGGTGCGCACCAGCCGCTGGGATCGATTCAGAATTTTATGGCGATGTTTTTTTATACAAGGATCGTGGAATTTTTTCGCTCTCATTGGACTTGGATTTTGTTATTCACTGATACCCGTCGCCAAAAGACTTTATAAAGATCCAAAAAATCGAGAACTCTTTCTAAAAAGACATTTGGACTTTTTTAATTCACACCCTTATTTTGTATCATGGTGTTTAGGTGCAGTAACAAAACTCGAAGAAGAATCTTTTAATAAAAACTGGGATGATTATCGCCCGATACAAATTTTCAAAGAACGGCTCATCGGCCCCTTGGGATTAATCGGCGATACGCTGTTCTGGCAAAATATCAAACCTGCTGCCTCTGCTTTAGGAGTCTTTTTTGCGCTTGCATTCGGGTGGATTGCAATTCCGATCTACTTGTTGGTATATAATATTCCACATTTTATCGTACGCATTTGGGGGTTTACGCAGAGCTATAAAAAAGGATTTGATATCATATCCGATCTTTCGATGCGTCACTTTGAGAGATGGAAGAAACTGGCAGCAACAATCGGCGTCGTGGCAACCGGTGCATGCATTGCAATGGCCACGGGAAACGCATCAAATCAAGGTATTGATGTACTCGCATCATTCATTACAGCGTTTCTAATTGCGTGGATTATGATCAGAAAAAGCAAACCAGTGTTCTATTACGTACTTTTGGCATCATTGCTGGCAGTGATCGTCGCAGCAGGAGTCAGAACAGTAGCCTTTTGATGGCAATGTGAGGATCGATCAATTATGGTTACAAAATCGTTTAAAATAAAAAACAAGCTCGGTATTCATGCCCGGCCAGCCGGACAATTGGTAAAAACCGCAAGTAAATTCAAATCATCTGTATATATCTCTAAAAACGGCAATGAAGTCAATGCCAAAAGCATTATGGGCGTCCTCATGCTCGAAGCTGGATTTGGGAGTGAGGTTACCGTTCGTATTGATGGTGAAGACGAATTTGCCGCTTTAGAGGCTATTGAACAAGTCATTGACAAACGACAATTTGATGAAGATTGAATCTATGACTGAAACTCACATTAAAGGAGTTGCGGCTTCACCCGGTATCGCTATCGGCAGGATAAAGATACTCGATAAAAGAATGATATCCATCGAACATCAGGAAATATCCCTCGATGAAATAGATCAGGAAATTGAGCGTTTCAGGAAAGCACTCAACAAGGCCAAAAAGGATCTGACAGCTCTACGCAACCATACCGCTGAACAGATGGGCGACGACCATGCCAGTATATTTGATGCTCATCTGCTCATGCTCGAAGATGAAGTCATTGTCCAGCAAACGATCGAATCCATCAAACATCAACACTCGGCTGAATTTGCTTTCTTTGAGGTGACCTCCAAATTGGAGCGGTCTTTTGCCGATTTGGAAAATGACTATTTAAAATCCCGCGTCGCAGACTTGAAGGATATAAAGCATCGCGTTCTGCAACATCTTGAAGGACATATTCATCAAACGATACAACAAATCTCAGAACCTGCAATCGTTATAGCACGGGAATTCACACCTTCGGATACCGTCTATCTGGATCGCAAAAAAATACTGGGTTTTGCTTCTGATCTGGGAGGTCGCACATCACATGCAGCTATTCTGGCAAGAAGCCTTCAGGTTCCCGCCGTGGTGGGTTTGGAACAAGCCTTTCAGCGCGCAAGAGATAACCAGTTTGCGATTATCGATGGAAACAATGGTCAGCTTATTCTGGCGCCAGAAGAAGAGACTTTAAAAAGCTATGAAAGACTTGAGGCAGAATATATAGACTATACCCACAAATTATCAAAAATAAAACATCTCCCCCCCCGCACCCAGGATGGCAAGGATATCGAGTTATCTGCAAATATCGAATTTCCAGACGAGGCGGATCAACTGGAAGAGCTGGGAGCACACGGTGTGGGGTTATATCGAACCGAATATCTTTTCCTCACTCGCAAAGAACTGCCGTCAGAGGAAGAGCAGGTCAGGGAATACACCCGTCTGGTAAAAAAAGTTGGCGAAAAACCCTTGATTATTAGAACCGTTGATATTGGGGGTGACAAGCTTCCGGAGAGCGTCCGCCTTCCGCATGAAAACAATCCCTTTTTAGGCCTGCGTGGTATTCGGCTTTATCGTAAACTGTCTCATCTGCTGAAAACTCAGGTGAGAGCTATCCTGCGGGCCAGTGCACATGGTTCTAAAGTCCGCATCCTTTTTCCCATGATCACCAATGTCACCGAAATACGCGAATGCAAACAGATGATCGAGGAAGCAAAAAAAGAGCTGGACGATGAAAAAATTCCCTATAATAAAAATATTCCTATTGGGGCCATGATCGAAGTTCCCTCTTCAGCCATCACGGCTGATATTATTGCCAAAGAGTGCGACTATCTCAGCATCGGAACAAATGATCTCGTGCAATATTCTCTGGCAGTAGACCGCGGCAACAAACAAGTCGCCTACCTCTACCAAACCTATAATCCGGCCATTATTCGCATGATCAGAGATATTATTCACAAAGCACATACCGAAGGTGTATGGGTAGGCATGTGTGGAGAGATGGCCTCAGATCCCCTGGCGACCATGGTGCTGATCGGCCTGGGGTTGGACGAGTTTAGTGTAAGCCCTGTATCGGTGCTCTTGATCAAAGAACTGATCCGTCGTGTGGACTATTCAGAATGCCTCAATGTTGTCAATAAAGTGCTGGCCATGTCGACAGCGCAAGAAATCCAAACTTATTTGGCACAAATCCTAGGAAAGCGCTTTAAAGATTTGCTCTATTGTCAAATCATCAGCCAGTGTCCGGAATAGGAACGATCGGCCCCGGGGATTTTTTATACGCACAATCTCGAGTTTGCATGTAATTGTGTTCAACATGCATCTCTCAGAGGGCATTTATCCACAACCCTTCTCGTCTCTCCTGAAAAGGGTTGTTTGTATCGTTTGTTTTTATTATAATAAAGAGTTTTATCAATTTCTACAAAACTGTTAGTTAGTATAGGAGACCGGTATGGCCGAGCAACTGTTTACTTCTGAAAGCGTAACCGAGGGGCATCCAGACAAGATTGCAGATCAAATTTCCGATGCTGTACTCGACGCTGTGCTCAAAGACGATCCCCGCGGCCGTGTTGCTTGTGAAACCTTTGTAACCACAGGATTATGTCTGGTAGGTGGAGAAATCACCACTGAAACCTATGTCGATATTCCATCCCTGGTAAGATCAGTCATTAAGGATATTGGTTACACCGATGCGCGCTTTGGATTTGATTTCGAAACCTGTGCCGTTATAATCACGATTGATCAGCAATCAACGGATATTGCTATGGGGGTTAATCGCCTCGGTGCAGGTGATCAAGGCATGATGTTTGGATATGCAAATGATGAAACTCCCGAACTCATGCCATTGCCTATTGTTCTGGCACACAAATTGACCCGTCAATTGGCTCAAACACGTAAAGACAAGGATTTGCCTTTCCTTCGTCCGGATGGAAAATCACAGGTCACTGTTCGCTATAAAGACGGAAAGCCTGTGGCCGTGGATACGATTGTCATTTCGACCCAGCACGATCCTGACATTAGCAACAATGAACTTCGGGAGAGCATTATTCAAAAGGTCATCACCCCGATCATTCCCGATGAACTTTTGGAAAAAGAACCCACCATTCATGTAAATCCCACCGGACGATTTGTCATTGGTGGACCTCAGGGAGATGCCGGTTTGACAGGTCGAAAAATTATTGTGGACACCTATGGGGGCTATGCCCGACATGGTGGTGGTGCTTTTTCAGGTAAAGATCCCACAAAGGTTGACCGTTCTGCCACCTATGCCTGTCGATGGATCGCCAAGAACGTTGTCGCTGCTGGCCTGGCAACAAAATGTGAAATTCAGGTCGCATATGCCATTGGCGTTGCCGAACCGGTCTCGGTCTTTGTCGATACATTCGGCACAGGAAAAACAGATGATTCGGAAATCGTCAAACTCGTCAGAAAAAATTTCGACCTCACTCCAAAAGGAATTATCGATTCCCTGGAACTGCTGAATCCTATTTACAGGCAAACAGCCGCATATGGACACTTTGGCCGCCTCGATCTGGATCTGCCCTGGGAAAGAACCAATAAAGCAAACGCATTGGCTTGACATTAAACAGGAGAAACTGTGAAATACGATATCAAAGATATAAATCTGGCTTTAGAAGGAAAGCGACGTATTGAATGGGCCGAAAGAGATATGCCTGTTCTCAGACTTGTCAAAGAGCGCTTTGAAAAAGAGAAACCTCTGCAAGGACTCAAGATGTCGGCTTGTCTGCATGTGACTGCCGAAACCGCAAACCTGGCCAGAACCCTAAAAGCCGGTGGTGCAGACCTTGTTTTGTGTGCATCCAACCCCCTTTCGACACAAGACGATGTATCCGCCGCTCTGGTAAAAGACTTTGAAATACCCGTTTTTGCCATCAATGGTGAAGACGATAAAACCTATTATGAGCATATCCGGGCTGCAATCGACCATAAACCCGATATCACCATGGATGATGGTGCAGATCTGGTGTCCACCATCCACTTTGACTATCCAGACCTGACCTCCACTCTCATGGGAAGCATGGAAGAGACCACCACCGGCGTGATTCGGCTACGTGCCATGCAAGCGGATGGTGCGTTAAAAATTCCAGTTATCGCTGTCAATGATGCCACAACTAAAAACCTTTTTGATAATCGCTATGGAACAGGACAATCGACCGTAGATGGTATTATCCGTGCAACGGATATTTTACTGGCAGGTAAAAATGTGGTTGTCGCCGGCTATGGCTGGTGTGGTCGTGGATTTGCCATGCGCTGTCGTGGCATGGGAGCCAATGTCATTGTCACCGAGGTGGACCCTATCCGCGCACTTGAAGCCGCTATGGACGGATTTCGAGTACTCACTATGGCTGAAGCCGCAAAAGGTGGTGACCTGTTTTGTACGTTAACCGGTGATATCAATGTTATCCGCACCGAGCATATGAAAGTCATGAAAGATGGCGCAATCATTGCCAATTCCGGACACTTTAATGTAGAAATCGATACCAAAGGCCTGGGTGAACTGGCTGTATCCGTACATCGACAGGTGCGGCGATTGGTAGATGAATTTACTCTCCCCAGTGGAAATCGTGTCTACCTCCTGGCCGAAGGAAGACTGATCAATTTGGCTGCAGCCGAAGGACATCCTGCTTCTGTCATGGACATGAGCTTTGCCACACAAGCACTCAGTACCGAATGGGTCGTGGATAACCAGGAAACACTAAAGCCCAAAGTATATAATGTATCCAAAGAGATCGAAGACTGGGTATCCAAGCTTAAATTGAAATCGATGAAAATTGAAATTGACGAATTGACTGAAGAGCAAAAACAGTATTTAGCATCCTGGGAAATGGGCACCTGATTTTTAGGGGTGTATCGTGCACAGTAAAAAGCTTCTTTCTACCACAGATACACCCCGATCTTCCGTGTTTAGCATCTTTATCCTCCTTGTTTTGTGAGATCACTTATGCAATTTAAATTGTTACCTGGACCGTTTGTAATATTTACGGTCATTGTGTCAAGTCTATTGGCATTTCATGGCCCAATCATGGCAGAGTGGGGACTGGCCCGGGGCGTAGGGATGGGAAACGCTATCAGCGCACTTGCCCGAGGCGCAGAAGCACCTGCTCATAATCCGGCAAATCTCGCCTATAGACTTTCGCATTCGTGGAGCGTATCCTTTTTGGGCGTCGGTGGTTTTATTGCCAATAACAGTTTTTCGATCGAACACTATAATCGCTTTAATGGCAAGTTTTTGACAGCTGACGACAAGCAGGAAATACTCTCGCAAATCAAGAATCGCACGCTTTTGTTCGATGGCAAGGGACATGCTCAGGCATTGAGTATTGCCTATAAAAATTATGCCCTTTCACTTTCATGGATGGCAGGAGCGCGGGGCGATATTGCCAAAGAAATTTTTGAATTGGGATTGATGGGGAACGAGATGGACAAACAGTACAGTTTTAACCCCATATCGGGTCAGGTTTTATCGGCCAGGGTGATGTCATTTTCTGCAGCTCTCCCATTGCAGGTTCCTTTCGAAAACATCGACACGTTTGCATTTGGCCTCAGTTTGAACTATATCACCGGACTCTCGTATGGAAATGTGAACGAGTCCACAGCGCAAAGCATGACCGCATTGACTTTTTCAAAAACCAAAGGATCCATGGTGTTGCAATCCGCCAAAGGAGGACAAGGCTATGGGTTCAATATGGGAATGGCCATGGCTATCGACCAATCCTGGTATCTCTCAGTTTGCATGGAAAATGTCATCAGCACCGTCAATTGGAACCAAGATCCTGAACTCACAATCAGCCGGTTTGAATTAGATGACAACAGGTTTTCTGATCTGCTTACAGAAAACAAACATATCGATTCTGTTTTTGTTTCATCTGATACGACCTATAGCATTGCTCCTTTTACATATGATTTGCCAACCCTATTGCGGATGGGGGCAGCCTATGAAATCAAAAATGCAACCCTGGCCTTTGAAATTATGCAAGGTTTTAAGGATTCGGCCTGGTCTGAACAGCAAATGAGGATTGCTCTGGGTGCTGAATACACCCCTTTTTCATGGCTCGATCTCAGGAGCGGATTGTTAAAACAAAAGCATTTATGGGCAATGAGCTATGGAACAGGACTATATATGGGTATGTTAAGATGGGATCTGGCCCTGGAAAGCATCGGACATATTCTGCCAGGACAGGGTACCGGATTGGGGGCAGCTATGGGGTTTCAACTCTTTTTTTAACGCGTTAAAAACAAAAGGGCCGTCCGCTCGGAAAGCCCTTTTGTTAAATTATAATCAGGTGAATCATTTTTCTTTTACGAGGTACTCAAATTTCTTCAGAAACTCCTCTGGTGACATTCTTCCACCCTCTGCCATCTTGGCAAGAAATGCTTTGTCTTCGATATCACGTTTTTCGAGGCGTACCATATAACTTCGAGCCACCTTATAACCGTCGCTTAAAATGTCAAGATATCTGACCTGAGTTTTGTTGGTTTTGGGATCCAGCATCTCTTCAAAGGGGAGAGGATGCAGTTTACCGTTGTCGACACAAATCATAGCGTTTTTTGTGTGGGCCAGATCCTGACTCAAACAATATTGTACCGCGTTATAACCGAGATCACGGGTATATTCCTGATCGAAAGGAATCGGGTCCGCGCAACGCAAAACATAACCAATATTATTTTCGACGGTACGGAACTTTTCACCCCGGTTGGCAAATCGTTTTTCGATTTCTTTTTTAATAATTTTGCCCAGTTCCACATCGGCAAGTTGAATATGACCATATGCATCTTTTTCAACGCTATCGCCTGCAGCCTGGATCAGTTCTTGTTCAGTGAATCTCTCGGCCACTCCTTCGGCTATAACCATCACGCCATGATTATTTCCCATAGCCCGACGTTTAAGAATAGATGACTCTAGAACATCGACGACACTTGCGAGAGAAATTGGGCCTTCTTTGCCGAATTCTTCAGAGGTAACCGTAAGTGTCGCACCCGCGGACTTGCCGATTCCGAGGGCCAGATGGCCTGCATGTCTTCCCATGGCAACAACAATGTACCAACGATCGGTTGTCCGCGCATCCTCCATCAGATTTTTAACCAAAATCGATCCCAAATTTCGGGCAGTCTGATAGCCGAATGTGGGAATGTTATTAGGCAAGGGAAGATCATTGTCAATGGTCTTCGGCACATGTGCAAACTTTATTTCACCTTTTGCCGCTTTCGCGATTTGACTGGCACCAAAAGCCGTATCATCACCACCCGTGGTAACCATATATTTTATGCCGAGTGAACGCAGCATTTTCAGGGCATTTTCAACGCCGTTTTCAACTTTGGCGGGATTGGTTCTCGATGTCCGTAAAATTGAACCGCCATCAAAATGAATTCGAGAGACATCACTGATACGCAGTTCGCGCACATGCTCTCTCAGCACCTTTTCATCTCCCTTTGTCAGCCATTTATAACCGTCATAAATACCATAGACTTTGAGATTATTTCGGCGGGCTTCAATAGTAACAGCCGAAATGACGCCGTTCAATCCTGGAGCAGGACCACCACCGACCAGTATTCCAAGATTTCCTCGTTCATTTGTCATAACATCAACTCCTGTTTACATAAGATTATATTTTACAAGTTCAATTTTCCGCTCGCATACGATCCGAGTATTTTGACAAAATCGGTAATCTCTTCCAGATGTCGAATTGCATTTATAGAGCTTTGATCCTGCATATTTCCTGCAAAACTGAGATAAAAAATATAAGAAAAAGGTTTGCCCCGTATGGGACGCGACTCGATTTTAAGTAAATCGATATCTCGCAAAGCAAAGACACTAAGGCATTTGAATAACGCACCCGGAATGCTTTTCATGGAAAAGACAATAGAGGTCTTGTCTGGGGGAGCCAGGACTTTTTCCTTGCGACCGATAACAATAAAACGGGTAAAATTATGCACATAATCTTCGATCTCTTCTTTGAGGATTTGCATGCCATAATCTTCTGCAGCCCAACGACTGGCCACTGCCGCAGCATCCAGGATCTTTTTATCGCGAATCATTTTTACGCTGCCGGCGGTGTCATAGGTCGCAACAGCTTCAACCCCATCCATTGTAGAGATAAATCTGCGGCATTGTTCAAGTGCCTGAGGATGCGAATAAATCGTCTTAATGTCCGATAAATTCACTCCCAGATTGGTGATTAAATTCTGAGCAACCCTGAGCACGGTTTCGGCAACGATTTTGACATTATAATCGATAAGCAGATCGTAATTTCTATGAATACTGCCGGTGAGTGAATTTTCGATCGGCAGAACACCGAATTCAGCAATATCCTGTACTACTGTCTCGAAAACCTCTTCAAAAGTCCGGCACGGCAGACTGTTGATTTCATTGCCGAAAAACTGACGGGCAGCCATCTCGCTAAATGCGTAATGAGCTCCCTGAAACGCTACAGGTTTACTAATCAAGGCACACATAGTTATTTCACCTAAATACTAAATGTTAAAGGTACGCAATTTTAAAAAAAAGATCAAGCAATTAGAATGAATCAGAGCAATAATATTGAAAAGCAGAAATAAGGGGATCGATCGCAATTCTTGTCAAAGTGATGAGAGGGACGACGAAAACCACTCCCCATAATCCGGCGGCCAAAAACCCGCCCAATAGAGCCAGGGCTTCCCAGGCCGGATGCCAGTTTATAAACTGTGGATCCAGATCATCAATCACGAGATACTGTACAAGCCACATGACAGCTGCTGTAATGGTCAAACCGATCAACTGCCAATAATTGGATGACCCAGGCAAAACAATGAGAAAGGACGGTAAAAGAGCAAGCCAGAACCCGAAATGAGGGGTTAACATTGCACAGGCAGAAAAGGCAGCTAAAACCAATGCTGCAGGTATGCCCAATAGCTGGAATGCCAGAAACCACAGTAAAAACGACACTAAAAATTGTAAGCCAAAAAACTGAAACTGGCAAGTCCATTGGCTGGTCCATTGATTTAGAATATAGAGCACTGGCTCGAAAAATTTATTGTCGAGAGATTCAAGAAAGCCAGGTGAACGGCTGGGTTTTATATATACAAGCGGAATAGCCAGAACAAAAGCACTGATCCAATACAAAATATTCAGAGGAAACAGCAAGATCAGTTGCTGCCACCATGATTGCATCTGTTCTACAATAAAACTCTGAAAGGTGCTCAGGGCGGGCAAAACAGGCGCACTCACAAACAAGTAGGCATCGATGAACGAAATTAAAACAAAAACAGCAAAGAGTGAAAACGAAAATTTTGTGGGTCGTTTGAATTTGAACAAACTGGCAAATGCAATAATAACGAAAATCCAGCCTCTGCTGACAATAACCAGAAAACCGAACAACAAAGCCCCTCCCAGAATCAAGCCGTATCTAGGAATTTTTTTAAAAAACATAACGAGAGTATTTTCAGTAATTAAAATAGGCATAATCAGATGCTAGACAATAATGTTGGACTGGATCAGTTTTTTAGTCAGGTTAGAGTATTCGGTATGCAGAACGTCAAAAGCTTGCCACAATTCTCGCAATAAGTTGGACAACAATTTTTGAGCCAGAGCAAGACGATGATCGAGGATTTCCTGGAATTGCATGGCGGTCAAGACATACATGCGACAAGGATCCAGGGCCTGGGCATTATAAGGATGTCTGACGGTTGGCCATAAAGCAGCCATACCACAAGTATCTCCAGGTCGCAAGATACGAATCCGGTCGCTTTGACTATCTGTAAAAGTCTTAAACAACTCTATGGTACCGGAACACAGCATATAGAAAGCATTGGCAGGGGTGGACTGGCGAAACAAGAGTTCACCGATCTGATATTCACGTTCATGAATAAAGTGACTCATAATACACAACTCATCCTCATCAAGGTGCCTAAAGAGGGACATAGATGAGAGTTTTTCCAAAGCCATACACGATCTCCAAAATGGATAGCAAAATATAAAAGATTTGGTGTTGACAAGCAAGTCTTTCCTGTTGCAAACGCTAGTCTTATCTGGCTTTTGCAAGCCGTGTTTTTTGTTGATTTTCTCTTTGCAAAGCCTTATCTTGCTGCATTAAATGGTCAAGATAGAACCTTTTTAGATATAACGTTGAACATAAAGAGTTACATTCTTTTCGGCATTTTTCTATTTGCAGGACTCTCTCCAGCTGTTGACGATTCTGTCTCGAACAAGCGGGAGCTTGCAGCCATCCGCCAAGAAATTTCAAAGTACGAAAAAGAACTGGCCCAGAATCAGGCTCTTGAAAACAAAACCCTGGATTTTCTAGAAGCCCTCCGGCGCGAGATCGACCTGACAACCAACTATATTCGCACGTTATCAAAAGAAATCTCTCAACGCGAGCAACAAATCGCACATCATGACCAAAAAATCGAGCGTTTGAATAACGATTTGGAGCGATTAAAAGGGCTTTTAAAGCAAAGGATCGTTTCAATTTACAAACATGGTCGCTCAATGCGAGCCAATGCACTTTTAACAAGCGATTCATGGACTCAAGTTCAAGTCTGGCTACGCTATCAAAAAATGATTATTGAAAATGACCAACGAAATTATCGTGCATTGGTTGAAAATAAACAACAATTGGAAATGCACCGTAATCATCTGAATGCCCAGATCGCTGAACGGGAACCAAAAATCAGAGAAAAAAGTCACCAAGAAACTCGCTTAAAAGCGAGTCGCCAAAAAAGAAAAGA
>CAYNUX010000063.1:0-13216 GCA_964400115.1 uncultured Cytophagia bacterium | reverse complement strand
GCAGAATAGTCTGGATCACTGCTTCCCGGGTCTCGGGATTGAGAAAATTCAATTGTGCCGTATCATTCCAGGGCATGCTGGTTCCGTCATTGCCGTGATAGATATATTTTGTGTCGCCGCTGTGCTGATCCACGCGCTTAAAGACAACTGCTGCATCGCTACGGCTGTAATAATGATCTTCCAGATAAATACCTATCCGATCATCTTGTGAAAGATTGGGTCCATTAAAGGTATATGAAGGATAGGGACTATGACCCAGAGAAACAAACCAGTCCGGATGTTCCATCACCCATTTACCATCGATGCCCACATGATTGGGTACCATATCTCCGGCCATGCGTATACCGCGTTGCCAGGCGCGGTCCCGTAATTGACCAAAGGCCTCCTGTCCGCCCAGATCAGCGGAAATCTGATAGTCATATAATGAATAAGCAGAAGCCTCAGCATCGGAATTTCCGCACATCTGCTTTATACGTTTTGAGGCCTTGCTGCGCTCCCAGAGCCCGATCAGCCAGAGCGAAGTGAATCCCCACGCCGCCAGGTCATCCAATTCTTTGTCAGGTACCTGATCCAGCCGATCGATGGAACGGCCGTATTTTCGGGACAACTGATCCAGCCATACATAGGCATTCTTGGCCAGCATGACAACCCGTGGCATCCAATCCGCATCATGACTAAACCGCTCTTCTTCAACCTCCAGGCCTTTATATTCGTAAACAGACGAGGGCCCCGGGCCGATAAAAGTGGGCTTTGTTTCTTCTTTCAAAAAATCGAGGCTTCCCAGCAATCGGTATAAATAACTTCCCAACATCGTACCCCACCTTTTGCGGATATATTCCAACTGTTCGAATAACGAATGCGGGTGGGCTTTGGCGGCACTGCGCAAAAGTTCGATCAGACTCTCTTCACCAGGACCAAACCCGGGTTGAGAATCAAAAAATTCATAAAGTGAATCGATCAGCTCTTTATAACGGGTTTCTTTTTCCAGGCGAGTATCATCAAAAAGCTCCCCATAAGGAGAAAAAGCAGGGTTCACATTGGCCAACCAAAGCATGACCAGTTCTTCCAACGCGATCTGTCGATGCGGGAGTCCTTCACTTTCCCCTTGCAGATATTCCTGAATGCTTGTTTCGTTTTTATAAACGGCCAAAGGAGGAAACTCGTCGATAAATGTGGTCAATATCTGATCTACATCTTCCCTGCCGAGGCGAGCTTCAAGGTATTCCATGGCAAGCCTGAATACAAGCGGATTCTTTTGCTGTCGATAGAGATTAACAAGCATATGCATAATTTCATCGATCAAACCCATCGCATTAATGTCACTGGCTCGAACGGCCTGCTCGGGGTAATTGAGCAAATCTTTTTTGGCATTAATTTGATTGGTGAACTGGCGACTGGCCAAAAAGTTGGCAAAAATAACATTACCGGTTTTAGAAAAAAGGGTTTCGTCAAATTGATAAAGGTCTCGAGCTTTTCTGGATACATGAAACTCGCATGTAGGATAGTGTTTAAAGATTTTCATAAGGACCCTTTTTAAGTTATGCGATATGATATTTGATATAATTAATTTATAAACAAGAATTTTAAAACTCACGGCATCTTAATAAACCCTTCTCCTAATTGAATAATTCCAAGAGTAATAAAACAAGAAATTTCAAAAAATACTAGATGATTTTATGTGCATGGCATAACACGAGATGCTCAGAAATAACAACAAATATTTCACAAATGATTATCCGAAAACCCCTTGTGAGCAAAAAAAGGACATTCAAAGAACGTCCCCAAAGAGAAAAACATGACAGGCCAATGATCAATTTTTTGCGATGTTTTATTAAAAAAATGGTCAATCCTTCGATTTCATCAAGTCAAAAAAAAATCCGTCCGTTTAACTATCGAACATTTTTTAAGGGTACGTTTCTTTGTCTTTCAACCTTAGAATAAAGGGAAATGCAAAAACAGCCAAAAAGGTACAAACCATAAAAGTTTTATAGAGACCAAAAGCATCTGCCAGTCCTCCTACAAGAAGCGCCATACCGGAAGAAATAATAAAGTTCAGGGTCATATATATTCCATTCAAAAAGGAAGGGGAATCAGAACGCACATCTTGAATGATGGCCAGTAAAACCGGGCCACTGGACAGCAGGACAAGCCCCAGAAAGATCAGGGCTACAAACCGGAGGTATCCAGTGGTGAGGAGAAATAAAAAGGAGAAAAAAGGTGTAGACAAGGTAACCGTAATGAGAATCGCTTTACGACCCCATTTATCAGATAAAGAACCGGCAAAAAAGGTACCGACAGCTCCTGCCAATTGTAAAATAGCCAAAGCACTGCCTCCGAACCAAAGAGATTTTCCCTGCTCGATCAAGAGTGTAGGTAAAAACAGTGTCAATGCGGTTTTGATAAATGCCCGAAAAAACAAAATACCGGCGATCAGCATAAAAAACGAGCTCAATCGCTTTGTCATATGCAGATGAGATAACAGGGTCTTTCCCGGAAGGGTTGCTGGCGCCACTCTCCTTAACTGGATGTAGAGCAAAAACGATGAAACCATTCCTACTGGCGCGAGCCGATAAATGCCCGGCAAGGTCCACCAGGAAACTGCGGCAAGGGCCAGAATCGGACCTACAGTACGCGCAAGCTCACCCCCCAGCATAAAGTAGCTCATCCCCTTGCCAATGCGATCGCCAGATACCTGACGCACAAGAACCGGTCCGGGTACGTGATAAAAAGTAGAACTGATACCCGCCACAAGCAATAAGAGAACCAGAAGAATAAAAGAAGGAGCCACTCCCAGAGCACTCATACAAACGGTTGTAATAGCGGGTGCAGAAATAACCATAAATCGAAACCAACCCCGATCCGCCAGAATACCGACAAAAGGATTAAAGAGAGAAGGCAGGCGCTGAGCAACAGAAAGGAATCCGGCCAGGGCATATGACAGAGAAAACTTTTCGATCAGCAGGGGTAATAAAGGGGGAAGAAACGATGAAAACACATCATGACTAAAATGTCCCCAGGAGATCACACTGACTTTTTTTGCGTCAAATGTTCCTTTTTTATAAAGATTGTTTTTTTGTATCATTCTGCAAACCTTTTCGTAACAAGAGTGTCTATTGAGATGTAAAGAGGAAGTCATGAATACAAAAGACAGCGAAACCGAACTGATCATAAACGCACAACAAGGCGATCAAAAAGCGTTTGAAAAATTAATGACCCTACATGATCGTCAGGTTTTTCAAATTGCGTTTGCCATGTTGGGCAATATAGCAGATGCCCAGGATGTGTATCAGGACACTTTTATGCGAGCCTTTATAAAATTGCATACCTTTAAATTTCAGAGCGGATTCGGCACCTGGTTGATACGAATCACGATCAATCTCTGCTTTAACCGACGCCGTCAGAAAAAAATTCGCAATTGGCTTCCTTTTCAAGAAGAACAGTATTCGACAGACGCTCAACAAACAGAGGTGTTTTTAAAAGAACATGTGCAAAGAGCTCTGCAAAAGCTATCGCCTCTACAACATGCAGCGTTTTCTCTCAAGCACATGCAAGGCTATAAAATCAAAGATATCGCTCAGATACTGGACTGCGCGCCCGGAACCGTGAAAAATGCTCTGTTCAGAGCGACAGAAAAATTAAAAAAGGCTTTGGGGTCATATAATACAAAGGAATGAGTTTAAATGCAAGGTTGTCATCCTTATC
The DNA here is from genome assembly GCA_964400115.1 of uncultured Cytophagia bacterium. Lineage (GTDB taxonomy): Bacteria > Zhuqueibacterota > Zhuqueibacteria > Residuimicrobiales > Oceaniaggregativiventaceae > Oceaniaggregativivens. The sequence goes on along the minus strand of CAYNUX010000063.1, from coordinate 9,514 downwards.
GGCCATTATTGGTCCATTATCATTATGGTGAACTCGATCCGGTGATGCAGGCCGAGATCGAGACACATCTAAAAATATGCCCCGCCTGCCGCCAGGCTCTCGAACAGCTGGTGCAGCTGGAGCATGACATCCCACGCAAGCCTCTGATCGAGCCCGACGAAGGGGTTCTCAAGGGTTTACGTAATGTGGTTTCACTAAAGTTGACACGCCAGAACCGGCAAAATCCTCAATCCTGGTCGCCTTTCACATTTATCAAACCCATTCCTGCTTTTCAGATCGGGTTCAGTCTTTTTCTCATGGCGTTTGGATTTTTAATTGGCCGTCAGTGGCAGGGCCAGCCCCAAACGCAAAGTATATCTTTGCAGGATTTTTTTCTGACCGGACAAACCATTCGCTCTGAAGATAAAACCATTTCTCCCTATATGGCAAATGTGGAAAAACTGGCGATCAATCCTCAAGACGGTACCATCGAGATCACATATAGTACCATAAATGACATTCAGGTCAAAGGCACACCTCAGGATCCTGCGGTACAGCAGGTGCTGCAATATGCCATGCTCGATGATTCCAGTCCGTCAAACCGGCTCAATGCGATCAAAGCAGTGAATTACATTGCCGAGCAAAAACAGAGTATCCATCCCGAACTCGTAACCGGCTTGGAAAGACTCTTGCAAACAGAGGAAAATCCGGGCATCAGACTCATGGCGGTAAAAGCACTCAAACAGCTTTCGCTGACCGATTCAATCAAAGATCTCTTTATTCGCATTCTTTTGTATGATGACTATGCCCCGATGAGGATGGAGGCCATCGATGCTCTCAGTCAGGCTCCTCTGGACAAGAGCTCTGAATCGGTGTTACAAGCGGCCAAACAGGATACCAGCACATATATCAGTGATCGGGCAGGGAAATTACTGGAAACCCTGGCCACGCCCCCACAATCCATAAAAATAGAACGTGAGGAATAGAATCATGAACGCAAAGATCAGATTTTTGACATTATTATTTATCGTTCCCATAGCATTACTTGCACAAGAGATCGAAATAAGCGGTGAATCAGGTGATTATATCATCTCTCTTTCTAAAAAGTTTAAAGTCGATAAAGGCGGAACACTGAGCATCACTAGAATGAACGCAGATGTCAAAGTGAATACAGAGGATAACTCTTTCGTGGTCATTCGGGAAAGAATTGAGTCCGAAGCTCTGACCCAAGAAGAAGCTGAACGTATCGCACAAGAAACCATGGAAAGCTATGAACAGAATGGCAGCAATATCAACATTCAGGGCAAAAGACGTGGTTTTCGTGGAGATCGAAAATTGGATATCACCGTGCCCGAGACATTCAATGTAAACTGTCAATTGACACAGGGCGACCTCCTGGCCAATGGCTTGAAAGGCAATATCTCGATTCAGACCGCAAATGGAGACGTGAACCTGAGGACCATCGCGGGTTCGATTGACCTGCAAACCGCATCCGGCGATGTTAAACTTGAAGAGATATCAGGTTCGGTCAGAGCACAAACCGCTGCCGGAGATGTAGAACTGCGGGGCATCTATGCAGATGCTCGTGTGAGTTCTGCGGGTGGAGATATGGTGGTAAAAAACATTAAAGGACAATTAAAAGTCAACACCGCGGGTGGCGATTTGGACATCTCTGATGTAGAAAATGATCTCGATGCCAGAACAGCAGGAGGAGATATTAGCGCCACCAATATCAAAGGAAGAGCAGGACTCTCTACAATGGGGGGTACCATCCGCCTGCAACACGTCAACGGTGAGGTCACAGCAGACAGCAAAGGTGGCAGCATCCAGGGAAAAAATATCGGTTCACGAATCGCAGCTCATACCCTGGGCGGAATGATTTCATTGCAGGATGTACGCGGACCGGTCGATGCCAAAACCATGGGTGGCGATGTTGATGTGGAAATCACTTTGCAGGATTTTAAAACACCTCACCAAATCGATCTGGAAACCATGGGTGGCAATATTGCTCTGAGTCTTCCCAAAGAAATACCGGCAACGATCCATGCAGAAATTCGTATCGATCCCGGGAATAATGTGTTCAAACGGTTTGATATCTATAGTGATTTTCCTCTCTCCAAATCCTCGCCGGATGAATTCAGCCGTTCTCTCACATCGACGGGAGAGATAAATGGTGGCGGAGATCTCATTGACCTGAAAGCAAATGGTGGCAATATTACAATAAAAAAACGCTAATTGAGGAGAAGATTGATGAAAAAACAAACAATTTTTCTGGCTGCACTATTGATTATCGGCTGTAGCACCGGAAAGTATGACCCGGTCAATGCACGAACCTTTAATGAACCCATCGAAAAAAGTTTTGATGTATCGGCAGGAGGCACGCTGGTGATCAACTCTGATATAGGATCCATTAATGTAGATACAGGCGTTTCAGACAAAGTCGAGGTGCTTATCGAACGTGAGATCGATGCCAGTAATGAACGTGAAAAAGAACGTGCTCTTGAAGAGATGAACGTGGATTTCGATCACAGCGGCTCGAATGTCACGATCACCCTGGATATGCCCAACAATCGTGGCTGGTTCAGGGATCGCAACAAAGTCAAAATCGCCTATAAAGTCACGGTTCCGCAGCGCTATAATGTAGATCTGTCAACAGCCGGCGGCAGCATCAAAGTGGCGAATCTCGATGGCAGCGTAGATGCACGCTCTTCCGGAGGTAGCCTGTCGTTTGGTCAGATAGATGGACCTGTCACGGGAAAGACCTCAGGAGGGAGTATCACGTTGCAGGGGTGTGACGGCGATGCCGTCATCAACACCTCTGGCGGATCTATCGACATCGGCGAGGTCAATGGCACGGTAGAGGCAAAGACCTCTGGTGGTGGCATTAGCATCCGTTCTGCCAAAGCAAATGTTCTCGCCAAAACATCCGGCGGACCGATCAAGGTCGAACAGGTCGATGGGAAAATCGATGCCTCCACTTCAGGAGGTGCCATCAGAGCAACCATTACGCGCCAGCCACAGGGGGATTGCCGGCTTTCGACTTCAGGCGGTGGCATACACGTTACCCTGGCTTCTGACGTGGGCGTGGATCTCGATGCCCGTACCAGTGGCGGTCGTGTGAGAACCGATTTTCCCAATACTGTACAGGGCGAAATCAAACCCAATGAACTGAGCGGCCCCATCAATGGCGGTGGCCCGCAGCTCTATTTGCGCACATCGGGTGGCGGAATAACGGTTTCGAAATAATAGGTTTGCGTGTTTAGGCCATTGCGATACTTTTTCTTTGCAAAACAGACGTCATTCCTGCATATCAGCCTGCTATGCGGGAATGACGTTTTTATATGACCCTATCTCTTATTCTTTATACGAGATCCGGTAAATCACCCCTGCCCTGTCATCCGAAACGAGAATCGATCCATCCGGTAATCCAATTACGACCACAGGCCTGCGCCCGTGCCGAAGAGAGCCCCAAAAACCCGATCAATAATAGTTTTATGGGATACATAATCAAACTCCTTTTTCAATAGTTACTAAAGAAATAACCACGAGCCGGGTCTGACAATTCCCTCAAGTCGCGGAACTAAATGAAAGAAACTCTGGGGTCGTTTAGAGATGCAAAAACCTCTATTTCAACATCAATGTCGCGTCACCGAGACTGAAAAACCTATAGTGCTTTTTAACTGCCTCAGTATAAGCAGCAAGCACGCGCTCCCGTCCATAAAACGCAGATACGAGCAGCATGAGGGTGGATTTGGGCAGGTGAAAATTGGTAACCAGGCCTTTAACAGTCATCCGGAATGGATAGCCCGGATAGATAAACAACTCTGACCAACCACTACCGGGTTGCACTTGTCCGGTTTGCTGTGCACTGGTCTCCAAAGCTTTTAATGTGGTGGTGCCCACGACAAAAAGTCGTTTGGCCTTTTCGATGACAGATGCGGTTTCAGGTGAAATCTCGAAATATTCCGCTTCCATACGATGCCCGGAGACAGACTCGTCACGAATCGGCAGAAACGTTCCAAATCCTACATGCAAGGTAACAGTAGCAAACCGTACACCTTTGGCTCTGATTCGATGCATGAGATGAGGTGTGAAATGGAGTCCGGCCGTAGGTGCAGCCAGGGATCCCGGTGATTGGGCATACACCGTCTGATATTCTTCGCCAACAGTCCGTTGGATGTACGGCGGATTGGGATAGAGATAGTGATCCACGATCTCTTGCACCGGACGATTGAATTGTACGATGAAAATATCGTTCTGCTGCTCTACGACCTTTGCCTGCAGATCATCGAATTCGAATACATTGCCGACACGAACCCGGGAGCATTTAATACGGCAGCGCACGGTGGTCTCATCCACAGGCTGCATCAGAATCATTTCGGCAACAGCACCTGTGGATTTGCGCCCTACCAGCTTGTTTTTCATCACCCGGCTCTGGTTTATAGCAATGACATCGCCTTTCTGCAAATACTGGGGTAATTGATAAAAGCGGCGGTGCTCCAGACCATCACCCCTGAGCACCATCAAACGCGAATAGCTGCGGGGAGTGACGGCGGTCTGGGCGATGAGCTTCTGGGGTAAATGATAATCGAAATCTTGAAGATTCAATGGCATAATAAATTTAAAATGATAAATTTAAACGTGAAAGAGTGTGTGAAAATCAATATTATTTTTTAAAAAGGTGCGACGCACCTACCTTGCATAAGTGAAATTTCTTTAAATACTTATATGGATGTTTGCAAAACAGGTGCGTCGCACCTTTGTGAAAACGTGAAAATGAATTTATTAGATCCAGGACAGAATTGCAATAATAATTTTTAGGGATGAATAGCAGGTGACAGTCTGGTTTTACGAAAAAGATTGGATTGTTCGGGATTGTTTTTTAATTTTAATCGACTTTGTTCTCTATATGGAGCAGTGTGGATATGATCATTTCAGCGAGCAGGCGAACGGACATACCAGCGTTTTACAGTTTGTGGTTTGAACAGCGCGTTAAAGCGGGTTTTTGTCAGGTGCGCAATCCGTTCAATGCATCGCAATTGCGTAAAGTTTCGCTTTATCCCCAGGATGTAGACGCATTTATCTTTTGGACTCGCAACGTATATAAATTTATGCCTTTGGTCAGCACGCTGAAACACAACGGTTATGAAAGCTTTTTCCTGTACACCCTGACCGGTTATGGTCCGCCTCTGGAAAAATACCTGCCGTCAAAAGAGATCCTGGTCGATACATTTTGTCGCCTTTCCGGCTTGATCGGCTCGGAACGCATTGCCTGGCGTTATGACCCCATTCTTATCGCCGATGAAGCGCCCTTTACATGGCGCGATCATGCACGCCGGTTTCGAGTGTTGGCCCAAAACCTGGAAGGAGCGACCCATCGAATAATCATCAGCTTTGCAGACTGGTATGCCAAGACACAGCAGCATCTGGGGGCGACTCCCTGGTCATGGCATCTGGAACCGGAAAGAGAAACAGCTGAGAAATTTTTGCAGTGGATCAAAGACTGTGCCCGATCACATGGCATGACCATACAGCTCTGTGCCAAACCGGGGTTTGAGGCTGTGCAGAGAGGCAAGTGTATCGATGGAGAATGGATCAACAAAGCGACAGGAAAAAATATCCTCGTCAAAAGAGACAGAAATCAACGCCCAAGCTGTCTGTGTGACGAAAGTATTGATATCGGTTGCTATAACACCTGTGGCCATGGTTGTCAATATTGCTATGCCACGCGCAGCCATACGCGGGCCAGGCATTATCGTAAACAACACGATCCTGCGCAACCATTTTTATAGATTGTCAGGGATTGCCTGTATTTCGTTCGTTTATGCTTTCCGGCTTTTTCTATATAGAATCAGAGAAAACAAATTAAAGATTATAGCCAACCCGTAAAAAAAGCCTTCAAAAAAATCAACGACCGACACAGGAGGCGCATACCGGCTCAATAAAATACCCGCGACAAGCGCAAATATCCCTATGGTTCGGACCACATGCGGATCTTTCATCTTTGATTCCTCTCAATGGATTAACGGTTCATAGCGTATCAGGCGATCTCTGAAGCGGAAATGGCTTCGCAGGGCTCTATAAACGGACTTTTTATTTTTTTCTACTTTTGATACCTGGCTGTATACACTATTGTCGTTTGTCCAGTATCCTGTCAGTTCTCCATAGGTCCACACCATGGTAATCGGTAAAAGATACAAAAACTCTGCTGTAAAGATCCTGAATCCGTAAATCCGGATATGTGCAAGGATAGCACGACCATATCGGAATGCTGCAAGAGCAGGCGAAAGAAATGAATACATCCAGCGTCTCCATAAAGGCCATGTTTGTGAACGCAATTTTCCCATCGCGCGTCCTTGCGGAACCAGGATCCTCTTTGTTCCTGAGAAACGGAAAGCTTCCCAATGGACCATGATTGATATTGTTTCCAAAAAGAATTTATGACCTTGTGCACGCAATTTTGACAGCATTAAACTGGGGACAATGAGGTCTTGTTGCAGCTGTTCACCTCTGGAAAGTAATAGACTTTTAGGAAACGCGCTGTTATAACCGGCAATAAAATCCACCTTGCCGCTTTTCCTGCGACCCATCCATTGACCATATGTCACGCAATTGGCTGCTCTGGCAACGGCAGAGCATTTGTTGCCATTGCGTATCGAGGGTCCAACTCCGCTCCATCCCTGTTTTAGCCGATCCAATAAATGTTCAAAACAGTCTGCCTGAGGCAAACAGTGATCTTTCAGAATAACCACAAAAGGCGCAGTACTGTTGAGGACTCCGAGGTATCTGGCTTTATTCAGTAAAAGATTGCGGTTCCCCTCTAAAACAATTACATCAGAATAAGCTTTGTGAAACGATTCCGGTAATACCAATGATGTCCTGTCCTTACAGACGAGAATAACTTCCAGTAGATTTTTTATGGTTTGTCTTTCAATCGATAAAAGCAATTCCTTAATTTCATTATAGCCATCGAGCGCAGCGATGACAACAGATAGTTCCCTGGCCAAATTGACTACCCCTTTCCGTAATTAATATAAATGTTTCCAAACCGCTCTTTCCACAGGATAGAGACAGGATCTGAAATATCGATCGTAAAGACTGTAAAACGCAGTCTTTGCAGACCTCTGGTATACAAAATCGAACCCTTGATTGGCAAGGACTTTATTATATTCATCATCCCACTTGTTTCCAAGCTTTTGTATCAGCCATGGTTTCATGTATCCTCCAAAGTGAATAATTGCAGGATCGGACAATGATTCCATGTACTGTTTTTTATTCAGGTGTTTCGCCTTGAAAAAAGGTCGTCCTGCAATGCTGCCGATAACATTCCAGCGATAGTGCAACGGTTTCCATGCAGAGTACAAAACTGCATTCAGGGCATCCTGATCCAACAACCTGATTCGTATGCCAGACTCGAGATAAGGCAATGCTTTCTCAGCCACATGCTCCTGCTTCCAGCGAGAGAGATTCATGAGCAGGACACCAGCGTTGAAACAGGGCTTGTCTGGCGGTATATTCATTTTCTGAAAATCGTGCAATCCCAGCGGGGAGGATACTGTAGGAACGGCCATATCCTGTACCGCACCCACCACATCATTTTCAAGGTCGTTCAACATCAGTTCTTCGATATTTCCGAGGACCAGGAGATCGGCATCGAGGTATAACAGAGTGGTGAGTTCTGGAGGAAAAGAGTCAGCAATCGCCAACCTTTGATACATCCTGGCCAAGCCTCTTCCGCCCTGTGGCAGGTGTTCAAATTCGCTTAAAGGCTGGTGGACCCAATGAAATGTAATATCTGTGTCTCGGTAAACGCGTTCCAAAACCGATTTGGTTTCATCGGTTAAATCGGATTCAAATACATACCATTCTACTTTGCATGACCGGCCCTTGTTATTCAACAGCGAGGCGGCTGTCACATTCAAAGGCAAGGCATAATTCTCTCCTATGGTACTGTCAATAGTAATGGTGTTTTTCGGATGAGCGGTACTCTCCATGCATGGCCCGTATGATTAAAGATTAGCGTCTTGCCCTGCTTTAAGGACTGCACCCTGAACGGTCCTGATGAACGCCATAAACACATGCTATTTTATGTATACCATCGAAACCACTAAAGGGTTAACCCTCATTTGTCGATTATTCCAGAAAAAGCTCGATCACCGGTACCGTCACATCCGGGGCTTTTACCGGCAATCTTAAGGTCAATGTCCGAGTTTCATCACTTTTCCCCTCATCCATCCAGGCACCGCGCCGGCTTGCAAACTGTATTTCCGAAGCATCATTGAGCAGCTGAGCATATTTTATCTTACCGTAAAAGCCGTCGAGATGCAGAGATTTGAAGGGCCATTCCAGTACATGCACATAGATGCGGTTCAACTCGGGATTATAGGTCAACAGGCAATTATCGGGTTTGGGAAAATGATCTGGCGCCTGTGTGCATCCGTAGATAGAGCGGTCATGCAGTTTCATCCACTCTCCCATGGCCCCGAGGCGATCCATAGCGCGATCATCAAAGGTACCCCTTGCTGTCGGGCCTACGTTGAGTAACAGGTTGCCCCCTTTGCTGACGGTCTCGATCAGCATGGTAACGAGTTGACGAGGACTTTTCCAGGAATATTCATCCCGGTAATACCCCCACGAACCGGAAAAAGTCTGGCAGGTTTCCCAGGGTACTTTTTCACCCTTTACTTGCACCCACTCACGCGGCATAAATTGTTCGGGTGTACGAAAATCCCAGCCACCAGGCACATCCAATAAATCCAGGCGGTCATTGACAATGACATTGGGCTGCAGCTCGCGTACCATGGCAAGGAGTTTTTCGGATTGCCAATCGTCTCTGCCTTTGCCATCCTCACCCGGAAAGGAATAATCCAGAAACAAACAATCGATCGTGCCGAATTCGGTCAGCAATTCGCGTACCTGATTGTGCAGATATTCCTGATATTTGGTAATATCCCGATCTTTATTTTGTTCGCGAAACTCTTTATCATCACGCCTGGGATGGATGCGATCCACTGGATATTCCGGATGGTGCCAGTCAATAAGCGAATAATAGAATCCCACTCGCAATCCTTCAGCCCGAAACGCTTCGACCATGGGTTTGAGCAGATCCTTGCCATATGGCGTGTTGGTGGCTTTGTAATCGGTATATTTTGTATCCCAAAGACAAAATCCTTCATGGTGTTTGGTGGTGATGACAAAATATTTCATTCCTGCCTTCCTGGCGGCCCGTGCCCATTGCCGGGGATTATATAAATCCGGATCAAACATGTTAAAATATTTTTGATATTCCTCATCCGTCATACGTTCACGGGTTTTAACCCATTCATGGCGAGCCGCCATCGCATAGGTGCCCCAATGAATGAACAAACCGAATCTGGCATCGCTCCACCAAGCCATGCGCTGCTGTTTTTGAGCTTTGGTTTCCTGATTTAATGCCGCAAATGACGGAGAGGATAAAAATCCTGTTATACAAATCAGAACAAGATAGAGATATCGCATCGCTATCTCCTGCAAATTGGGTGAATAAAGTTTAACC
>CAYNUX010000062.1:0-13216 GCA_964400115.1 uncultured Cytophagia bacterium | reverse complement strand
CTTGCTCCGCCCTTGCGAAAGATCAATCCTCATCCTTTTGTGATTGCCAATCATCTTGAACCGGGAAGTTATGTCAGCTGCCAGTCTGTACTGGCATATCGGGGTTTGATTCCCGAATACGCGCCTGTCACGACAAGTGTGGGGCTGATACGTCCGGGCCGCAGAAAGACTCTTGCTGGCAATTTTGATTTCCATCATTTAAAACCCGCTTGTGTGTTTGGATATCAAAAAGAAGAAATCGCTCGTGGCCAATCGGCATTTATCGCTACTGCCGAGAAAGCGCTTATAGACCTCCTTTATCTCACACCCGCGAGCGACGATAAAGCATTTTTACAGGAATTGCGCCTCAATTTCAATCAGGTCTTGGATTTCGAACGTCTGTCAGCCTATGCCAAAAAGTGTGATTCTGCAAAATGCTTACGGGCCACGGCGATCATTAAACAGCTATGGGTGGAACAAAAGGATGGTTACCGGGAAATTTGAAAGACTATTTATTCCAGATTATTAATCCCGTTGATTCTGCGGTGTTTTCCCGTAATAAAGTACGGGAATATTTGCAAGCCTTGATCCTGGCCGGACTACAAAAGAGCTCTGCTATGGTATCTTGTGCCTTTCATGGAGGGACCGCACTCCGCTTTTTATATGGTTTGCCCAGGTTTTCCGAGGATCTCGATTTTGCTCTGGAAAAGGATCAGAAACATTTTGATTTTACATATAGCCTCAAACTGATCAAAAAAGAACTGGTACGTAACGGATTTACGGTGAATATCCGGGCACGAACCGACCGTATTGTTCAAAGCGCATATATACATTTCCCCGGATTATTATATGATTTACAGCTGTCCCAACACCTTACCGAATCCCTGGCCATTAAAATTGAAATCGATACCCGGCCCCCGGCCGGCGCCACCGTCAAAACAACAGTGATTACACGATATGTGACTCTGAATCTGTTGCATCATGATCCGGCATCTCTTTTCGCGGGAAAGCTCAATGCGATTTTGACCCGCGGTTTCAGCAAAGGTCGTGATTGGTACGATCTGCTATGGTATCTGAGCAATCCCGATTGGCCGGCACCCAATCTGACGCTATTAAAGAATGCATATCGGCAAAAAGTTGATTCTGCTCTGCCATTTGAAAGCACGGCATGGCGCGATCATATTTTAAAAAAGGCTGAAACACTCGACTTTGATCGTATCCGCGCTGATGTAAGCCCGTTTCTAGAGGATGATCGCGAGTCAGAAATGCTCGATGTTGACTCGTTCCAACGACTTTTAATAAAACGGTAAGTCGCTAGGGAAAAATCCTTGTAACCTGTTCCATTCTTTAATACTTTGGCATTTTCAGTACGCTGATCCCTTTTCGTTTATGGTACCTGGAACCAAACACAGGAGTTTCTATGGCCCCCCTTTCCCGACGAAAATTTTTACAATGGGCAAGTCTGACTGCTCTGGGAACAAGTATGATCCACTGCTCGGGCAGACAGCGCAAACCCAATATTCTGTTGATTCTCACCGATGACCAGGGATGGGGAGATATCCATTCGCATGGCAATGCGGTTCTGGACACGCCGACCCTGGACCGGCTCGCTGCCTCGGGTGCACGGTTTGACCGCTTTTATGTGAGTCCGGTTTGCGCACCGACCCGGGCCAGTCTGTTGACCGGCAGATACCACCTGCGCACGCATGTGCACGGCGTCACCCGGGGTCAGGAGACCCTATACAGCGAGGAAGTGACCATCGCCGAGATTCTCAAAAAAGCCGGTTATGCCACCGGATGTTTCGGCAAGTGGCACAATGGCGCGCATTATCCGTATCATCCAAACGGACAGGGATTCGACGAGTTTATCGGATTCTGTGCCGGGCACTGGAACAATTATATCGACACCCATCTCGAACACAATGGCCAGCGCATCGAGAGTTTGGACCGGGTTCCGCGCAAAGAGGTCTATGAGCAGACCTGGGGCAGGCTCGACATGGGCCGGCTGCATTTGCCCAAAGGCAGATATACCTTGGCCGTCAAGGCATTGAGTCGGCCGGGGGGCACGGTGATGGATTTAAAGGCGGTGATATTGACCCGAAAATAATAACGGGAACTGTTTCCAGTTCCCGTTATCACCGGTTTAACTAGAGAAGGATCAGAGAGAATCCAACTCATCTATATGAGAGAGAGAAGAGAGAGAGTCCTATTGGATCGGTTGATAATCCGCAAAGCTGTCATGGATCTGTTCGTGCAAATCGATAAAAAACTGTTGCGGATCCTGAGTGTCTTTGACCTTGATCATTTTTGCCAGCTTGCTGTCATTGAGATAGAGAAACGTCAGTTTGGCATGCACTCGCAGCAACATGAGCCGATCTTTTTCGCTCATGTTTAACAGGGTGTCGTCAACGATATTCAGTTTAAGTTCGGGGTAATCGGATTTTAATTGGGCCAGGTTGTGCAGCGCGCTGTTGCGCAGCCCGGGATTATCCGATTTGAGTGCCTGCATGTACCCATTCACCGCATTTTCAAGACGGTCTATGGGTGTTGCTGCAGAACTGACACTGATCAGGCCAGCCAATAAAGCGATTGATAACATTTTCCTCATAATAAACCTCCAAAGCACATCGACTATTCAGCCAAATTGCTTGTTTCTTGACCATTAATACCATAAAAATTCTCACCCATACGGGTATACAGGCTGCTATAGAAAACCATAGGATCTTCAGGATTGGTTACCTTGACGCTCTGCAGTTCGTTGTTTTCGATAAAAGCCAGAGTCATACGAGCATGCAACCGAACCAGTTCGCTGTCATTGTTGCTGGCAGCTTTTTTAAGGATCGATTTGGCTTTGCCGAGATCGGCATTTGGATATTTTGAATATAGATGAGCAATTTGAAAAACACCGCTTTGATTGAGTCCGGGGTTATCGGATTTGATTGCGATTTCATAGCCATTGATAGCCATTTTGACCTTTTGTTTCAAGGTCATTTTATCTGCAGAGAATGCATTTCCACCGGCCAATGCCAGAATTGCTATTGTAATTATAATTCTTTTCATAATAGTTCCTCAGTTTTAAGTTCAACAGACATATCGTTTACAGTCACCCTTACTACAGCAAAGGGCGTGCCAAAAAAGCCAATCGCAATCTATGAACAATATAAACAAATACTTGAGTTGCAGAGTTTAAGAAAATCATTATTCAAAAGGGTGCCACATTTGGTACCCTTTTTTGAGCAACTATTCACATAAATACAGCTTATACAATACATTACTAAAGTGGTCCTTTTGTGGCACCCGGTCATTTTGTGGCACCCTTTTGAACCGGTTCAAGTTTTTGTTGGGGATATTGATTAAAGTTGCAAAAAGATGGCTTTATCCGTAAATGAAATCCTGAACAATGGCGCAAGATCATGTTCTTTGGCAACTGATTCGCTACGATCGGGCCCGTTTCAAGCGATTATTGAGAGCTCTGCGGGTCATGCCGAGCATTTCAGCAGCAATCGTCTGGTTGCCATTGCTGCGCTCCAGGGCCTCATCGATCAATAATTGTTCGGTTTCTTTCAAGGTAGGGAGAGGTTCAAGAAACAATACACGCTGATCGTGATTGTTCTTGACGGCTTTGTCGATTAGGGTATCCGGCGTCTCTTTGGGTGCAATCTCTTCACGAAACGTCTCGGTAGATAAAATTCCGGATCGGTGCCGGCTCACGGCATCGAATATCATCCCCTCGAGCTCACGAATATTGCCGGGAAAAGAATAGTTGGCCAGCAGAGTGAACAACTCTCTCGGTGGAGTCGGTTTCTTTTTGCCCAACTCCTGTGCCGCCTTTTGCAGAAAATGATCAACCAGCACAGAAAGATCTTCCTTGCGTTCCCGCAGGGGGGGGATATGAATATGATGCGCTTTGAGACGATAATAGAGGTCCCGCCGGAACTGATCTTTTTGTTGCATGCTCTCGATATCTCTCAAGGTCGCCACAATGATGCGCGCGTCCGACATTCTCGGTACATCCGTTCCCAGGGGATAGTATTGTCCTTCCTGCAACAATCTCAGCAGTTTGACCTGAGACTCGAAAGAGAGATCACCGATTTCATCCAAAAACAGGGTGCCCTGCTGCGCCTGTACGATCAACCCCTTGCGCTCGATATCTGCACCGGTAAACGCTCCCTTGCGGTGGCCAAAAAGAGTATCGGAAAACATATTATCATCCACCCCGGCCACATTGAGCGCCACAAACTGACCGTTTCGGGTGCTCAGTTCGTGCAACGATTTGGCGACCAGCTCTTTGCCGGTCCCTGTTTCGCCGGTCACCAGTACCGGCAGAGACGTGGGGGCAATGGCTTCGATATACTGAAATATGGATTTCATGGCATTGCTCTGTGTAACGATAGGGGTAAACGCTTCCGGGTGTTCCAGTTTGCCAGACAACAGTACCTCTTTGAGCCGGGTATTCTCGTGCTGCATCTGGCGCAACTCCAATGCTCGGCGAATCGTGGTCACCAGTCGCGAATCATCCGCAGGTTTTACGATATAATCAAAAGCTCCTGCTTTCATGCAATTCACAGCTGTCTCGACCTCATTCACGGCCGTGATCACGATCACCGGCACTTGCGGATATTCTGCCACGAGTTCGGGCAACAGATCCCATCCCGAAATATAGGGCATGGTCATATCCAGAGCGATCAGAGAGACCGAATGCTTTTTCAGGGTATCCCTGACCTGACGGCTATCCTGAATGGTCATGATGTTATTGATACCCGCCGAGGAGAGTGTAAAGCTCGCACTGAGTAAAAATTGCTCTTCATCATCGATGAGCAGTACCGGTAAATCCGGATAATTCATCTGGCTCATCTTGCCTCCTTTGTTTGTCCGGGTAAGAGAATTCTCACCTTGGTGCCTTTTCCGGGTTTGGACTCTATATAGAGTTCTCCGCCATGATCTTTGATGATATTAAAAGAGATGGATAAGCCCAATCCGGTTCCTCCTTCTTCCCGTTTGGTGGTAAAAAAGGGATCAAAGATGTGTTTCAGATCGTCGGACTCGATACCGACACCGCTATCCTGAATAACAATCTCTATTTGATTATTTTCAGCCAGAAAATGTGTGCCCACATACAATTCTTTGGTGCCGGTTTTAAGTGCCTGGCAGGCATTGGTTATCAGATTGATAATGACCTGTTCCAGTTTTTGATAATTTCCCGGAATAGGTTTAATGCGGGAGTCATATATAACCTCGAATGTTTGCGTCTGTTTTTTGATCAGAGTATTGACAATCAGAATGGCTTCTTCCACGATCTTGTTGATATTTACACTTTGTTCGAGGTCACCGGTGTCCTGTCTGGCAAAATCCTTGAGACTGGAAATGATCTTTTGAATACGCAGAGAGCCCTTATGGATGCCGGCCAACAGTTCATCGACCATATCTTTTGCCCGGCTATAGGGCATACCGGCCACGACAAAATCACCATGCTCCTCGAAATAGTCTCGTAATATGGGTTCTGTATCTTTCCACACGCGGTTGATCAATTTAGTATTGAGCAAAATGAAATTATTGGGATTATTGATCTCATGTGCGACGCCGGCCACCAAAATACCCAGCGTCGCCATTTTATCCGCCTGTAACAGTTGCTGTTGCCGCAACGACGCGAGTTCTTCGGCCTGTTTGCGTTCCGTAATATCGGTGATCAGTCCGTCATAAGAGACCAGCTCACCGGATTTATCCTTGCGTAAGACAATCGTACTCTTTACCCATCGAATAGTATTATCGCGATGAATGATGCGATGTTCGAGATTCAGGGGGTCTTTATCGTTCAGAGCCCTGGCAGCCAGGTTCTTGACCGGTTTACGATCCGGTGGATAGACCATTTCGATCCACAAATCGGGATTGATAGCAAAATCTTCTTGTGTATAGCCGGTCACAGCGACACATCCGGGTCCATGAAATGTATCCACGGGCTGGCCGTTTTCGACTTTGACCGTATAGATATAGTCGGTGAGATGGTGTAACAACTGTTTATGACGCAATTCACTTTCTACCACGGTTTCCAGCATCATCTTTTGTTCGGTAATATCTGCCAGATGTTCGATCCGGCCGCCGGCATAAAGTCCGGTCTGAATAGGTTGACTCCAATACTCGAGCCAACGTTCCTTGCGATTTTTGTCATAATTCACCTGGAACTCGAAATTTTCTGTGATACGATCGCTGTCATAGCCACGAATCACCTTTTGCTCGAATCGATCCGGATTCGCGAAAACGAATTTCAATTTTTTATTGACCAAAATGCGGGCATCTCTTCCCAGAATATCGTGCCGCAAGATGCCGAGATACTCTTCAAAGGCATGATTAATCCAGGCATAGCGGCCATCGCCATCGATAATGGAAATCCCGACCTGTGAGCTCTCCAAAACATCATTGATGAGCGAACGGTATTTCTTTTCACTGGAACGCAAATTTCGTTCAGCGATTTTTTGAGCGGTAATGTCGCTGATCAATCCATCATAAGCATACACGTTTCCCTGTTCATCATGACGCAACACCACGGTATTTCGTACCCAACGCGTTGAACCATCGCTATGAATAATTCGATGTTCCAGCGGCGGCACATCGTGTCCGGATAGTGCCAAAGATGCCAGTTCACTCACTGCTTTGCGGTCTTGTTCATGCACCATACGAAGCCATAATTCCGGGTCCTGTTGATAATCGGTCAACGAGTATCCGGTTACCGCGATGCAGCCCGGTCCGTGTACGGTTTCCTTAACCTCACCATCCTCGACCCGAACCGTATAGATATAATCGGTGAGATAATTGATCAATTGCTTGTATCGCTTTTCCTCTTCCAAAGAGGTATTGTATTCTTTAACACGCGTATCCATTTAATGTCCTGAAGAATGTTTGAATGCAAAACAAAGTTACAGAGGATGATCATCAAATGCAACATTGATTATGTAGCAGAGATCGACCAGAAAAAAGCAAATATTCGTCCTTTATGAAAAGCAGAGGTTACATTCTTGCCGCGATTTTAAAATCTTTAACGCAACGCAATGGTTTTTTAATTCGACGAAATGCACGCACCAAAGTGTTTGTTATAGATCAAAATAATGATGAAAAGGAGGTCGATTATGAATCTGACCGACCTGATTGGTCGAACCCCCCTGGTTGACCTGTCGTTATTAATTGACAACCCAGGCATCACTCTATTGGGCAAGATGGAAGGAAATAATCCCGGAAGCAGCGTCAAAGACCGTGCAGCCTATTGGATGATCAAAGGGGCTGAAGAAAGGGGCTTGCTCGAGCCGGGCTCCAAAATCATCGAACCCACCAGCGGCAATACCGGCATTGCGCTGGCCATGATAGCCAGCGCCAGGGGATACGATATCGAGCTGGTCATGCCTGAAAATTCGACCCGTGAACGGTGGCTGACCATGCAAGCCTTTGGAGCGCAGGTAACTCTTACACAAGCGGAAAAATCCATGGAAGGTGCCATCGATTATGCCAGAGAACAGGTCGAAAAAGGAAATGCAATCATGTTGGATCAATTTTCCAATCCTGATAACCCCAGGGCCCACTATGAGAGCACGGGTCCCGAGATCTGGCAAGACACTGGCAAAAAGATCACCCATTTTATTTCAGCCATGGGCACCACCGGCACGATCATGGGGGTTTCGCGATATTTAAAAGAACAAAATAAACACATACAAATCATTGGCGTCCGTCCTTCAGAGGGATCCCATATCCCGGGGATCCGTCGTTGGCCCAAAGCGTATATGCCCTCAATTTTTGAGTCCGGTCGCGTGGATGCCTATCAGGATATAAGCCAGGAGCAAGCAGAAAACATGGCACGAATGCTGGCCCGAAAAACCGGGGTCTTTTGTGGCAGCAGTGCCGGCGGTGCTGTCGCCGCTGCCATCAAAGTTGCAAAATCATTAACCACAGGTATTCTCGTTGCCATAATCTGTGACCGTGGTGACCGATATCTTTCGGTATCCATTACGCACTCGTGTGAAAAACTCTGAATTTGATTATTGGCGTTTTGAAAAAATAGATGTATATTAAAAAAGATAACGAACAACCATGAATGGATATGAATCGTCAGGAATTACTCTCTCTCAACCCCTGGAAACGCGCCGTGATCAAGGTCGGCAGTGCATTGATCGCACCGGACGGTCAGGGATGCCGTACCCAGTATCTGCTTTCCATCGCAAATTTTATTATCAAAAGCCGTAACCAGAATAAAGAATTGATCCTGGTTTCTTCAGGTGCTGTAGCCGCAGGTGTGTCCACCCGGGTGTTGCCGATACTGAAACGCCAAAAATCCATTCCCGAAAAGCAGGCCCTCGCCGCACTGGGACAACCCCTGCTCATGGCCCATTGGAACCGTTTTTTCGATTTTCCCTGTGCTCAGCTCTTGTTGAGCTATGATGATATTCATAACCGCAAAAGATTCGTCAATGCCAAAAACACCCTGCGCGAGCTGCTGGATTGGAAAACCCTGCCTATCATCAATGAAAACGATACCGTTGCCACTGAAGAGCTCAAGGTCGGCGACAATGATAATCTGGCAGCACATGTTGCCGTTTTGGCCGAGGCGGATTTACTCATCATTTGCACGGATATCGACGGGCTTTATGACAAAGATCCCAGACAATTCAGCAACAGCCAGTTGCTGCGGGAAATCACTCAGATCGATGAAACCATCTCGGCCCTGGCCGGCGGACCGTCTACGAGCAATGCCACCGGAGGAATGCGTACCAAAATAGAAGCCGCTGCCAAGGCCACCAGCCGGGGAATCGATACCCTCATTGTCAATGGTACAAAACATGAAAACTTTGAATGGTTGAATGAGGGTAAATTATACGGCACCTTGTTCCGCCGTATTAACAATCCCCTTGCTGCCAAGAAACACTGGATGCTTCACGCACTCCCCAATCAGGGGAATTTGATCGTGGACGAAGGGGCCAAAAAAGCCATCTCTGAAAGAGGTGCATCACTCCTTCCTTCCGGTATCATAAAGGTAGAGGGTAATTTTTCGCACGGTGATGCGGTTTTGATTACCTCTAAAAGCGCAAAGGATGATGACATTCACATCGCCAAAGGTATTTGTCAATTCAGCTCTGCAGATCTCGAGATCATCAAAGGACGACAAAGCCGGGAAATAGAAGAATTGTTGGGCTATCGCGGTTCTTCGGTGGTGGTACATCGAGATGATCTGGTACTATTTAGTTGATCTGCACAGCGTGAAAACTGGAGTAAACAATGAGCCAAAAAACAACTGATTTGCATCAACTTGCCCAATCCAGCCGCGAGGCGAGTCGAATTCTCGCCAGTGCCAGCTCTGGTCAAAAAGACGACGCTTTATTTGCCATGGCCGAGGCATTGCTGTCCTCACAAGAGGCCATTACACAGGCAAATGAAAAAGACTTGTCTTTTGCCCGGGAACAAGGGTTATCCAGGGCCATGATCGACCGGTTGGTGTTGAATGAAAAGAGGATGCAAGGGATGGCAACAGCTCTTAAACAAGTTGCTGAGCTCAAAGATCCTGTAGGAGAGATCAGTGCCACACGAACACGACCCAATGGCATCCAGGTGGCCCGGATGCGAATCCCTCTGGGTGTGATTGCCATGATCTATGAATCCAGACCCAATGTCACCTCTGACGCTGCATCACTCTGCATCAAAGCAGGCAATGCCGTCATTTTGAGAGGGGGTAAAGAAGCGTTTCATTCTAACCAGGCTATCGCCCGGGCGTTGCATCAGGGACTGGAACGATCCGGATTGCCCAGAGAAGCCGTGATCGTTGTGCCCACGACAGACAGGGCCGCCATGTCCGAATTATTGACACTGGAGGAAACGATCGACCTGGTAATTCCGCGTGGGGGAGAAGGACTGATTCGATTCGTTGCCGAACACAGCCGCATCCCGGTGATCAAACACTATAAAGGCGTATGTCACCAGTTTGTAGATGCGGGTGCAGATCATGACATGGCCATGGATCTGATCATCGATGGCAAGACCTCTCGTCCGGGGGTCTGCAATGCCCTGGAAACCGTACTCGTCCATCAAAAAGAAGCCAAAGCGTTTCTGCCTGTGGCGCTTGACTATTTGCGCAAAGCCAACGTCGAGGTCAGAGGGTGCCCGGAAACACAAAAAATCGACCCGTCGGTGACTCTCGCAACAGAAGCGGATTATGAGGCAGAATATCTGGATCTGATTCTGGCTATCCGGGTCGTACCGGATATGCAAACGGCAATTCAGCATATTCAGCAATATGGCTCAGATCATACCGAGGTCATCGTAACCCCTGATTATTCGAGAGCCCGGGAGTTTGTTCGCAAAGTCGATTCTTCTGTGGTCCTGGTCAACGCCTCTTCACGCTTTTCCGATGGAGGTGAACTGGGGCTGGGCGCAGAGATCGGCATTTCCACCACTCGTCTGCATGCATATGGTCCTATGGGTCTGGAAGCACTGACCACGCAAAAGTTTGTGGTCTTTGGCGAGGGGCAAACCCGACATAATATTGCTTATCGCAACTGACCGATATGACCTCTGCGTTCTCTGCGTTGATCTTTGTCTACTATAGACAAGGGTGATCTGAAAAATTGCAAAACACAAAAAGAGGGGAAATCATGAAAATCAAACTGCTTATTACCAGCATCGTTCTTTTCGTTAGCATAGGATCTGCCATGGCCCAACAACAAACATTTGACCGGGATGCAATAGATGCCAAATACAAATGGAATTTCGAGGATATTTTTAGCGACTGGAATGCCTGGCAGGAAGGCATGAACAGACTGGACAGCATGATGCAGGAAATGGTCGAATTCAAGGGCAAGCTCTCTAAAGGTCCGCATAAACTATTGGCTGCTTTACAGCTCAGCGATGACCTGGAAATCCTTGCTTATCGCGTCTATCGCTATCCTCAACTCATGCGGGATACTGACACCAGAGATCAGGACATCGCGGCAAAACTGCAGCAGGTTCAGATTTTGTTTGCAAAATTCAATACCGCGACCGCCTGGATGAATCCGGAAATTTTACAGATTCCCTGGCCCACTGTTAAACAATGGATCGAACAAACGCCGGCCTTGCAGCCCTATTCTTTTGGGCTTTCAGATCTGTTTCGTCAACAAGAGCATGTTCTGGATGAAGAAAAGGAAAAATTGCTCTCATTTTTCAGCCAATTCAACGGTGCCCCCCGCTCGATTTATACGGAACTGGCCACATCAGATATTGATTTTCCCACTGTCGAATTGTCCACCGGTGATTCGGTGACCATGACAGCGGGGAATTATCAACACATTCTGGCAACCCAACGCAATCAAGAGGATCGCAAAAAAGCGTACAAAGCGCATTATCAGGTCTATAGCGACAATATCAATACATATGCAGCGATATACAATGGTGTATGTCAGCGCGACTGGGCCTCGGCTCAGGCACGCAATTACGCCTCACCGCTGGAAGCTGCCCTGGATGACAACAACATCCCGACGGCTGTGTATACCAACCTGATCGAAACGGTCAAAGCGCACACCCAACCCCTGCAACGGTACATGAAACTGCGCAAAAGAGTTCTGGGGCTGGAAGAATATCACAGTTATGACGGTTCGATTCCTCTGACCGATTTCGACAAATCGTATCCCTATGAAGAGGCAAAGGCATGGATGGTGCAAAGCGTCTTGCCTCTGGGTCAGGAATACCAGAACAAGCTCAAAACCGCCCTCAGTGCGGGCTGGCTGGATGTGTTCGAGAATACCGGCAAACGGCCGGGGGCCTATTCGGCCAATGTCTATGGGGTGCATCCTTATATGCTTTTAAACTATAAAGAAACGCTGGACAATGTATTCACGCTTGCGCATGAGTTAGGCCATACCATCCATACCGTGTTGTCCAATGAGAATCAGCCCTTTGCCACACACGATTATACCATCTTTGTCGCAGAAGTGGCGTCTACATTCAATGAACGGCTGCTCCTGGATTATTTATTGGATAAAACCAGCGCCCCCAAAGAACGTATCGCTCTTTTGCAGCAATCGATTCGCGGGATCACCGGCACGTTTTATTTTCAGGTATTGCTGGCTGATTTTGAATATCAGGCACATAAACGGGCAGAGGAAGGAAAACCCATTACTGCCGACGTCTTGGATGGCATTATGCATGAATTGTTTAATGCCTACTATGGCGATGCCTTTGTGCACGATGAGCTGATCGACAAGGTATGGACGAGAATCAGCCATTTTTATTATGCGCCGTTCTATGTTTACCAGTATGCGACCTGTTTTGCCAGCTCTGCGCAAATTTACAACACCATCCAGTCCGGCTCAGAAGCAAACCGAAAAAATGCAATTGGCCGGTATTTGGAATTACTTAAATCAGGTGGAAATGATTATCCCATGCAACAGCTATTAAAAGCCGGTGTAGACCTGACCGAATCAGAACCAATCATGGCTGTCATCGATCAGTTGGATCAATTGGTCACTCAACTGGAAATCGAGATCGAGCGTTTGTAAAAATAGAATTTTAAACCGCCATAACCAAGGAGGGGTCATGAAAGTCATCTTGGCGTTGGATCAGGGAACCACGAGTTCAAGAGCCATCATTTTTGACCACCAGGGCAATATCCGCGCGATTGCCCAAAGAGAATTTCAACAGATATTTCCCAAACCCGGCTGGGTGGAACATGATCCCAGCGAAATATGGGTTTCACAGGTCAGTGTCGCTGCCGAAGCCATGACACGAGCTAAAATCAGTGCCAAAAACATTGCCGCTATCGGGATTACCAATCAGCGAGAGACCACCCTGGTTTGGAACCGAAAGACCGGGGAACCCGTTGGCAATGCGATTGTATGGCAGGACAGGCGCACCGCCCCTATCTGTGACCGGCTTAAAAGCGAAGGGCTGGAACCGATTTTCCGCAAAAAAACCGGACTATTGTTGGATTCGTATTTCTCGGGCACAAAACTGAACTGGATCCTGAAGGAAAATCCCGAAGCAAAAAAGCTGGCCGACCAGGGAAAGCTCGCGTTTGGCACCATTGACAGTTGGTTGCTTTTTAAAATGACCAAAGGCAAATGCCATATCACAGATGTAACCAATGCATCGCGCACACTGCTTTACAATATTCATCGTCTTGAATGGGACCAGGAACTGCTCGAAATACTCGACATTCCCGAATCACTTTTGCCAGAGGTTCGCTCAAGCAGTGAGGTATATGCCGAGACCTCCAGCGATCTTTTATCCG